>CAJMLO010000041.1 GCA_905214245.1 uncultured bacterium | reverse complement strand
ATTACTCTTTTATTTATTATACTTTCAAATATTATGGATAATTATTCTAAAAATTTAACATATAATATGCGGTTATAGCAAAGAATATGTTAAATCTTGTGAAGATGAATTAAATTCACTTTCACCTAATAATAAAAATGAAATAGAACAATATATAGATGCAAAAACAACTTATGATATGGCAAAATTAATGCAAAAATATGGTTTTGATTCGTGGCAATCTAATATCATTCGCTCTGAACTTGGATGTCATAGTTATTTATATACTATGAATACGTACACCTACAATAAAGGCAAGCTAGATAAAAACTCATATGATGAAGCAAAATCAAATTACGATAAATTTATTGCAAAACTTAATGAAGGAGATTGGAAATATTTTGCCACAATTTCACTAGAAGATATAGAGGAACAAATAAAAAATGCTAAAAATACAGATTCAAGCAATTTAAATACTCTATACACTAAAAAACAAATATTAGAATGGAGAATTGATAAAAACATTGCTTATGGCTCAGATGCATTGAACAATCGCCTAGAAAATTATGAAAATGCAAGCTATTATATTGAATCATATAAAGAGCAAAAAAATCCTTCATATTCAGAAAAAATTGAATATTACAAAAATGTAAAATCATTAAATATAAACAAGTATTATATAGAAAATAATATTACAAATGCGTCTTCATCAGATAGTCGTGCAAGTTTACTTAATTTATTTGACAATTATGAATTATTTATTTTGGTGTTTATTATCATGATTGCAGGCGGAATAGTGAGTGACGAGTTTAATAAGGGTACAATAAAAATGTTACTTGTTCGACCATATCACAGATGTAAGATTTTGCTTAGTAAATTTATTGTTTGCCTAATAATGCTAATATTTATTATGTTCTTTATAGCTATAGGTCAATTTATTGTTGGAGGAATAATCCTTGGATTTGATAGTTTAAGTGTTCCTGCTATAATTTACAATTATGCTACATCACAAGTTCAAACAATGAGTATTCCAATGTACATAGTTATAGCTGGACTTGCAAAACTTCCTATGTATATTTTACTTATGACACTTGCATTTGCTTGTAGTACAATATTTATAAACACAGCTGTATCAATAGTAATTCCACTTCTTGGATATATGGGCTCATCAATAATAAACCAACTTGCTATTGTATATAATATTAAATTTATAAATTATTTTGTTACTCCAAACTGGGATTTAACTTCATATCTATTTGGCGGATTATCACAATTCGAGGGCCTAGTTCCTTCATTTTCAATAAGTATATGTATAATTTATTTTGCAATAATGTTTGTTACATCTTTTGCAGTATTTAGAAAAAGAAATATAAAAAATATTTAAAAATAAGGTGTCAGCATATGACACCTTATTTTTTAATCTCTTACATATTCATTCATTGGTTTTACCAAATACTTTAATTCATCAAGTTTATCTGTTGAAACATATCCAGGTTTTCCATTAATTACATCTGGAATTCTATTTACAATAGTAGCACATGTAAGTTCAACTGTTGCAGGTCTTGCAACAACTATTGTTGTATTTGGCTCTCCTTCAATTGTCCATTCATTTTTATCAAAATCATCTTTTGAATAAACCTTTCCAATACATTCAGATTCTATAGTAATTCCCTCTTTTGTTGTGGTAGTTACAACAGCACTCATACCTGTTGCATCTCCTGCCTTTACTGTCATGCCAAGTGTTGAAGAATCAATATCTTCTGAATATGTCTGAGGGACACATTTTTGCGTTTGACTAAGTGGTGTTAAACCAAGTTTTGAACAAAGCCATCCATTTACATTCCACATGTAAGAAGGTAAGTATTCTCCTTTATTTATAATTTCTTGTCTAGCCTCATCAGATATTTTATCTACAGATGCAACTTCTTTGTCAAATTGCTCAAGTGTAAGGCCAGCACCATGTGCTTTTGCAAGTGCTATGCCATAATCCTCAACATTATATGATGAACTGCCTTTTATTTTAGTTATTTTTTGAGTAGAACCTGCTATTGCAGAAATTAGCTCTCCCCAATAAATATCTTGATATCCGCTTCCTGTAATTGTACAACCATTTTTCTTTGCAATCTCATCTATCTCATTTGTTACAGTAGGGTTTGAATTAAATGGAAAGAATGCTTCTTCACAAGTCGAAATTGCATTAATGCCAAGTTTAGCACAAAGTAAAAATGCATCTTTAATATCATTAAGTAAACTCATTGTCTCAACTATAACTATATCTGGCTTAACTTCTTTTAGCATTTCTTCTGCTTTATCTACAGCTGTAACTTTAACTCCTTTTTCTTCTCCACCCATTATCTCTCCAATATCTTTTCCGATAACTGCTGGGTTCATATCTATTGCCCCTACAACTTCTCCGCCTTTTTCAAAAACATAACGCATTGTATATACTGCCATTTTTCCTGTACCATATTGTACAACTCTCACTTTTCTATCCATCTTTTGCACACTCCTTTATATAAAATTTATATTTAGATTATATACCATAAAAAAAACTTTATACAAGTAATTTGCATAAAGTTTTTTGTTTTTATTTAAATAAAGTTTGAAAAAATATTACTACAGATTTATAAATTGCTGTAAATATTCCAATCACGATATTCGCAATTATTTTTACTATAAAATTATTGTTATATATATTAAGCATAATTTCATGTGTTTGTGGAATCATCCATAAAACACAAATTATAGCAAACAAAATAGCCAATATCATTATCAATTTTTTTGTTTTTTTCCAAGTCCATTTTTCCTTAATTTTATATCCTAAACTTCTTAGATAATTATAATACGCATTTTGATATTGTGCTTGCATATTTTGTTTCATCTTCAATTGTTCTTTCTTTAAATTTTCTTCATAACGCCTTCTTTGCATATCACGAAATCTTCTTTCAGATTCAGACATATTTTTAGTATTTGAGGCATTGAAATTATTTTGCATTTGCTCAATATTTTCTTGTATTTTCTCTTTAGCAAGCTCTCTTTTTTCTCTTAATTCTTCATCATACTGCTTTCTTTTTTCATCATCACTTAAAACATTATATGCTTCATTAATTTCTTTCATCTTGCTTTCAGCAAACGCTTTATTTCCGAGCTTCTTGCAAATCAGGATGATATTTTTTTGCAAGAACTTTATATGCTTTTTCAATTATTTCTTTTGATGCATTTTCACTTACTTCTAAAACTTCATATAGAGTGATATTTTTCATTTTTTTCCCCTTCAAATTATCTATTTATTTTATACCACAACCTTAATAAAAATACAAGAAAAAACTATTACTAAATTTATTTTAGAATAAACAATATAATATTGCTTATTCCATAGCATATCAAAATCTTGTTTGAAATTTTAGCTTGTAACATGCTAATTTTCATGATATAATATGATTGATTTTAAAATTGGAGTGTGATAAATATTGAAACTTACATCAGATAGTGAAACTCTTGCTGAAAACAAGGTACTAATTTTATATATTTTAAATAGTGTAAAAGAAGCTTTAACAAACAACAATTTATATAAAATTGTTCTTGCCGTTGTTGATATGAACTATTTTTATTTTCAACAATTTTTACTAGATTTAATCGCAAATGACTATGTTATGCATTATCAAAAAGAAGAAAACACACTTTACCAAATAACTGAAAGAGGCAAAGAAACTCTTGAACTTACAGAAGATATTTTACCAGGAATTATTAAATTACAAGTAGATACAAACCTAAAAGGTGCAATGGAAGAAGTAAGTGATGAAAGTTCAATAATTGCAGAATATACACCAAAAAGTGAAAATTATTATAATATTACCTGTAAAATTGTAGAAAAAAATGAAACTATTTTTGAAGTAAAAACATTTGCTGGTTCTCGTGAACAAGCAAAGCAAATCGTTGATAATTGGAAATCATATGCAATACAAATATACCCAAAAATGATAGAAACATTAACTGCAAATTATGCAGAATTAAACCCAGAAATAAATACAGATGATTCACCTTCAAACATTCAAGATGAAGAAAAAAATGATGATACAATAGTCCAAGATAACGAGCCAGTAGATGGTAATATTAATTTATTTGATGATGAAATGTAAAGAAGCGACAAATCAAATGTCGCTTCTTTTAATATTATATTTTTAATATTGTCTACCCCATACAACCATTGTGCTTGCTGGTTTTCCACAACATACACATGTATTTCCTAGGTTTTCCTGCTCAAATGGTATACATCTTGATTTGGCACCTGTAAGTTCATGTACTTTTTCCTCACACTCTGCACTTCCGCACCACATTGTTTTTACATATCCTTGATTTTTTTCAAGGTTTAATTGGAATTCATCCATATTATGTGCAATAGTTGTTTTTTCTACAACACGTTTTGCACATTCATTGAACATATTTTGTTGTATTTCTTCTAAAATATCATTCAATTTCTCTTCTATCTCATTAAGTCCAATTACTATTTTCTCTGCTGTATCACGTCTTACAACTACACATTTTCCAGCTTCTATATCACGTGGTCCAAGCTCTATTCTAACAGGTACACCTTTCATTTCCCAATCATTAAATTTATATCCAGGTGAATATTGATCTCTTATATCTACTTCCATACGATATTTTTTAGAAAGTTTTTTGTATAGTTCCTCTGCTTTTTCCTTAACACCATCTTTGTGCATTGCAACTGGAACAATTACAGCTTGAATTGGAGCCACTCTTGGTGGTAGTTTAAGACCTCTGTTATCTCCATGAGCCATAATAACTGCACCTATTAATCTTGTACTACTTCCCCATGATGTTTGATATGCATATTCTTCTTTTCCTTCTCTATTTTGGAATTTCACATCAAATGGTTTTGAAAAGTTCTGTCCAAAATAATGCGATGTACCTGCCTGCAAAGCTCTACCATCATGCATTAATGTTTCTACTGTATATGTAGCTTCTGCCCCTGCAAATTGCTCTGTTGGTGTTTTTCTACCTTTTAAGACTGGTATTGCAAGTAAATTTTCAATTGTATCAGCATATACATCAAGCATTTTTAATGTAAGCTCTTTTGCTTCTTCAGCAGTTTCATGTATTGTATGGCCTTCTTGCCATAAAAATTCTCTTGAACGTAAAAATGGTCTTGTTTCTTTCTCCCATCTTAAAACACTACACCATTGGTTATATACATATGGTAAATCTCTCCATGAGCTTAGCCATTTTGAATACATTGTTGAAAATATTGTCTCTGATGTTGGACGAATGCAAAGTCTCTCTTCAAGCTCTGATCCTCCACCCATTGTAACCCATGCAACCTCTGGTGCAAATCCTTCTACATGGTCTTTCTCTTTATTTAACAAACTTTCTGGAATAAGAAGTGGCATTGACAAATTCTTTACTCCATTTTGTTTAAATTTCTCATCCTCATATTTTTGTATATTTTCCCATATTGCATATCCATATGGACGAATTGTAATAAATCCTTTAACATCTGTATAATCTGCGAGTTCTGCTTTAAGTACAATATCTGTGTACCACTTTGCAAAATCATCTTCAATATTTGTAATCTCTTTTACAAATTCCTTTTCTTTTCCCATTATATTATTCTTCCTTTCCATCAATTTCTACTTTTTCTTCTTGTTCTTCCTCCCTTTCGGGTGATGGAGCCTCCATATCTTTTTCCTTTTCTTCAATAATATCATCTATAACTATTTGTTGATTTTCATCTAATTTATATCTTGGAAGTTCTGGCAAGCTCTCTAAACTTTCTAGCCCAAACATTCTTAAAAACTCTTTTGTAGTAGAATATGTTGTTGGTCTACCTGGTGCATCAAGCTTTCCACTATCTTCTATTAAATGATAGTCTAAAAGTTTATATATCGTTCCATCCGAATTTACACCTCTTATTGCTTCTATCTCTGCCCTTGTAATTTTAGGATTATACGCAATAATAGAAAGTGTTTCCATCGCAGCTTGTGACAAATTCGGTTTACTTCTTTTATCAAATACAGGATAAATATATTCATAAAGTGATTGTTTTGTACATAATTGATATGAACCATCTACATTAATTATTTGAATTCCTCTGTCTTCTTTTTCATAATCTTGCTTCATACTTTCAACTAATCCAATTACTTCGTCTGAACTTAATTCTAATGCAGACATAAGTTCACTAACTTTTACATCTCTTCCCGCTGCAAATAAAATTGCCTCTATTATTCCTTTATTTTTATCCATTTCAACTTCTTACCTTTCTTTCATGTCCTCTTTTGTTTTCCTTCTATTTTTCTATTATATCCCCTGCTTCAAAAGTTGTCAATGGGAACAGAGCTTTTGACAACTTTGGCTAAAAGGTAAGTTCTTTTACAATTGACACATAAAGTTGGACAGACTCAAAAAGTGGCATTCGTTATCTTATTTTATTCTTATGGAATTAATTACTGTAATTAAAGTAACACCAACATCTGCAAAAACTGCAAGCCATATTGGAGCAAAGCCTAATACTCCCAAAGTTAAAACAACAACTTTCATAAGTAATGAAAATACTATATTTTCTTTTAATATACGCATTGTTTTTTTACTTATTTTTATAATATCTGGAAGTGTACTTAGATTGTTCGAAATAAGTATCGCATCAGCTGTATTGTTTGCTATTTCTGTTCCTTCCCCTATTGATACACTAAAATCAGCAGATGCTAAAACTGGACTATCATTTATTCCATCTCCAACAAATATTGTTTTTCCATATTTCTTTAGCTCTTCTATTTTCTCTAATTTTTCTTTTGGAAGAAGGCTTGCATATACCTCATCAATTCCAAGCTCTTTTGCAATTTTACTTGCATTTTTTTCGTTATCTCCTGTTAAAATTGCAATATTTTGAATTCCATCTTTTTTTAGATTATAAAATAATTTTTCAATTCCGCCTCTTGTTTCTTCTTTTAAAGAAATGCTTCCTATAGGTTCATTTTCAACCACTATATAGTTTCTGTCTCCCTTTAAATTGTCTGTATTAATCCCAAACTTATCAAGCAATTTCTTATTTCCAAATAAAATTAATTTCTCATCTATTTCTCCACATATTCCACATCCAGCTATCTCTTTATATTTCTTAACTTCTTTGATTTCAATTATATCCTTCAAATTGTTTTCTTCTATCTTTTTGCTAATACTTGTAGCAATTGGATGAGATGAATTTTTTTCCAAATTATGTGCATATTCAAGTATTTCTTTTATTCTATGCCCATTTAATTCTTCTATTTCTGCAATCTCCATTTTGCCTGTTGTAAGTGTTCCTGTTTTATCAAATGCTATAACCTTTGCATTTGATAAATCTTCTATATGTTTCGTTCCTTTTATTAACATTCCTTTTTTTGAGATTGTTCCAAGGCAAGTATATAGTGCAAGTGGTACTGAAATAACTATACTACATGGACAAGATGCCACTAAAAAGACAAGTGCTCTTTTTATCCAAGTTCCAAAATCAAGTCCAAAAATTGCAGGTAATACTCCTATTAAAATCGCAATTATAATTACAATTGGTGTATATACTTTTGAAAATCTTGTTATAAATTCTTCAGTTTTTCCCTTATTATTTTGAGCCTCATACACTAAATCCACAATTTGGCTTGCAGTAGAATTTTCAAAATCTTTTTCTACTCTGCAAATTAATTTTCCATCTAAATTTATACTTCCAGAAAGTATGTTTTCACCTGATTCTATATATACAGGCTTACTCTCCCCCGTAATACCTGATGTATCAATATTTGACTCTCCCGATAATACTCTGCAATCTACTGGAACGTTTTCTCCAGGCTTAACTAAAATTTTATCTCCAACCTTTAAAACATTTACATCAACAACTTCTGTTTTATCACCTGTTACAAGATTTGCATTTTTAGCCTTTATTGATACTATTTCCTCAATATTACTATTTGATTTGTCAACAGCTCTATCTTCAATCATTTCTCCAAGTTTAAATAATAATATAACAAGACAAGCTTCACTAAAATCACCAAGTGCAAATGCAGCAATTACAGCAATAGTCATAAGCGTATCTTCTTCAAAATTAAGTTTAAATATATTTAATATTCCTTCAATAATAATTTCATATCCTGCAAGTAATATTGTAGCTACATACATTCCAATTTTTATGTAATTGTTTACTGGTAAAACAAATGAAAAAGCAAATATTAAAATAGATATTATAAATAATATTTTCTCTATTTTTTCTTTTTTCTCTTCTTTTTCATTACCTTCATTTTCTTCATGGCAATGGCCATCATGACTTATGCAACTCATATTCTAATTCTCCTTTCCCTCTAATGTATGTGCAAGTGCCATTTTTATAATGCTTTCTATATGTTCATCTTCTAGACTATAATAAACTTGTTTTCCCTCTTTTCTGTATTTTACAAGTTTACTACTTCTTAATAATTGCAATTGATGTGAAACAGCAGATTGACTTAAATTTAAAAGCTCACATAAATCGCATACACATAGCTCTGTGTTTAATATCGCACATATTATTCTTAATCTAGTTTCATCTGCAAAAAGTTTAAATATTTCTGATAATTCTTGTATATTTTCTCTATCAATATTTGATAGTTTTACTTTATTAATTAAATTAAAGTGTGGGCATTTTTCCTCACAAATTCCTTCTTCTTTCTCCATTTTATCCTCCTTTTATTTTAACATATGAGCATATGTTCATATGTATATTAATATAATATGCTTTATATTAAAAAATGTCAATACTAAAACGAAAAAAGAAGATGTAATTTTTTACATCTTCTTAAAAATATATTCTATTTTCCCATTTGTTTTGCAACTTCTTCAGCAAAGTTTTCTTCTCTTTTTTCTAGTCCTTCACCTTTTTCAAATCTTGCAAATCTAACAATTTTAGCTCCTTTTGATTCAACAAGTTTTCCAACTTTTATATCTGGATCTTTAACGAAATCTTGCTCTACTAAACAAATTTCTCCATAGAATTTACCAATTCTACCCATTACAACTTTTTCAGCTATCTCTGCTGGTTTACCTTCGTTCATAGCTTGAGCTTTTAAAATTTCCATTTCTTTTTCAACTCTTTCAGCTGGAACTGATTCTCTATCTAGGTATTCTGGTCTTGCAGCAGCTATTTGCATGCAAACGTCTTTTGCAAGTTCTGTTGTAGCATTTTCCATTTCAACTAAAACAGCGATTTTACCATCACCATGGATATAGCTTTCAATCATGTTTTCTGTTTCGAATCTTTCAAATCTTCTTATTGACATATTTTCACCAATAGTAGCGATTTTACCTGTTAAAACTTCTCCTACTGTTTTTCCTTCTTCAGCAATTGAAGGTTGATTTAATAAATCTTCTACTGTTGCTGGTGCTTTTAAAGCAACTTGTTTTGCAACATCTGCAACAAAACTTCTGAATTCTTCGTTTTTAGCAACAAAATCTGTTTCAGCATTAACTTCTACAACTGCTCCAACTTTTCCATCTTCTGAAACATATGTTGTAACTAAACCTTCTGCAGCGATTCTGTCAGATTTCTTAGCAGCTTTTGCTATTCCTCTTTCACGTAATAGCTCGATAGCTTTTTCAAAATCACCATCTGTTTCTGTTAAAACTTTTTTGCAGTCCATCATACCTGCACCTGTTTTTTCTCTTAACTCTTTTACTTGGCTTGCTGTAATCATTATATAATTCCCCCTATCTAAAATTAAAAGGAGATAGAGCAGATAGAGCTCTCCTCCTTTTATTCTTTATCAATATATTAAATTATTCTTCTGTTGTAGTTTCTTCTTCAGCTACAACTTCTTCAATGCTCTCTGGAGCTTCTGCATTTTCTACTGGCATTTCTTCTGAAACTTCTTCCATAGCTTCACCTTGTCTACCTTCGATAACTGCATTTGCCATACAATCAGCAATTAATTTAACTGCACGAATTGCATCATCATTTCCAGGAATAGCATAATCAACATCTTGTGGGTTACAGTTTGTATCTACTAGACCTATAACTGGAATACCTAATTTTCTAGCTTCTAATATTCCTATTCTTTCTTTTTTAGGATCAACTATGAACATAACTCCTGGTAGTTCTTCCATATCTTTAATTCCACCTAAGTTTTTCTCAAGTTTTTCCATTTCTTTCTTTAATAGGATAACTTCTTTTTTAGGTAGTACATCAAATGTACCATCTTCTTGCATTCTTTCTAATTCTTTTAATCTACCAATTCTTGTTCTGATAGTTTCAAAGTTTGTTAAAGTACCACCTAACCATCTTTGGTTAACATAGTACATACCGCATTTTTCTGCAGCTTCTTTAACACATTCTTGTGCTTGTTTTTTAGTTCCAACAAATAGAACTGTTTTTCCTTCTTCAGCTTGCTCTTTTAAGAAAGCATAAGCC
>CAJMLO010000040.1 GCA_905214245.1 uncultured bacterium | reverse complement strand
AAAGATGCTCTAACAGCTTTAAGAAAAAAAAATATTACTGATTTATCTGATCAAGTCATATTTATCATAGACTCTGTGTTAAATAAATTAACAAAAAATCCTACTCTATTAAAATTTATCTCAAAAAATTTATCTTGGGGAATTTATAGTAAAACAATTAGAAAAGTTTACGAGGATTCTGGAGAAGATGAAGATGGAATTTACAAATTATTTTTAAAAGGCGTAAAAGAAAATAATATTTCACTTAAAAATCCAGATGTAACACTTTTTATGATAATAGAGCTTGTTAGTTCAACATGTTTTAACTCTATCTTATATAGTGAGCCTCTTCCAATAGATGAATATAAGCCAATTTTATATGATACTATTAAAAAGCTGATAAACACTAATTAATACTATTTTAATCAAAAAAACGAAGATTAATTTAATAATCTTCGTTTTTGTGATTTCAAAAATTAACTAAAATCTTTTACTCTCTTTTCTTATTAACTTTAACAATGATAAATGTAATTCCTGCAATTAATATTACTGCAATTATTGCTCCTAGGATGTAGAAGATATGTGTATTACCAAATGGTGGTAATATAACAACTTTTTCAGCTACACTTGAGTCAACTTCTGATGCATCACTTAGTGTTGGATCTTGGTTTCCTACTACTGAGAAGGCCATTCTTCTACCTACTGTGTTGCTTGTTTTTACTATTTCTACCATATTGCTATATGTCAAATCATCACTTGAATTTTCAGTTGAAATTAATTGTGTTAATACTATTGTCTTATCTGCACTTTCGCCTGGTTTCAAAGATTTGTTTAATCCATCTGTTTGAACAGTTGTATTATATTGTTTTACATTATTGATTAATCTACGATTTACTAAGTTGTTATCATTATCTGCACTTTGTGATGTAATTAATGATGCATTATTTATTACAGTCCATTTATTATTTTCTGCATTGGCTCCATTAAATTGTAAGTTATTTGCAACATAATCAACTACTTGATTTGCTACTGTTGTTACAACTGTTGCTCCAGAGCTATCAGCTAAGTAATAGTATTTTTGTCCTTCATAGTCTGTTTCTCCAACGTTTGTAACTTTAACATTATATTTAATTTCTATTGTAGCACCATGCATCAATTCCTCATCCATTGTTAATTGTACTAAACCTTTATCAGATTTCTTTACAATGTTGTTAACTTCTTCTCTATATGAATATCTATTTTTGTTATTGTCTTTATAGTAGTCTTCATATTTTGAATTATCAGATAATTTTTTGTAACCTGTTAAAGCTTTTGCAACTTTTGCATTTAAGTCATATGCTTCATGACCTTTCCAAATAACATTATCACCTGCTTTATTTACATCAAATAGTACACTACCATTTGCAAGTGTTACTTTAATATTTGATATAGATTTATCAAGTTCTAATTGTGCTTTAGGTCTTTCTGAAAGTCCTAAGTCGATATTGGCAAGTTCATATGTTCCATTATATCTATTGTTTTTAGAAACATAGTTTTTACTTGAATTACTGCTATTATTTTCTGTTGCTTTTAGTCCATCTGTTTGTTGTCTATCATATTCAAATTCTACTGCAATAACTCCTGTTTCAGCTGTCATGTAAGTATTATTTATAAGTTCATTTACAAGTGCATCCATTTCAGCTTTTGTATATTTTGTACCATTATAACTTGGTGTGTCATAAGGACTTGCTAAAACTTCTGCTTTATGGTTTGTTACATTACTGCTACTATAACTATTTACAGCTTGTCTTCCATGAATTGCCTTTCTTTCGGTTACTGTTGTATTTGGTTTGTATGTGATTTGTGGAATATTACTTGTTGTCCATAAATCTTTTGCATCAGATACATTATTTTTATTGCTATCTGCGGCATAAATATCATATCCATATGTTCCAGATTCGTTTTGTGTTGTTGTATTTTTGTATCCAGTATAACGATTAGCTTCATCTGTATAGTTTGATTGTGTTATTCCTTTTTGATATGTTGTAGATTTAAAGTCTTGACCATTATATGATACACTATTTTGTCCACCTGATGTGTAATTGTTGTTTCCTTTAATTTTGGTTGTGTTTACTGTATTTCCGTAATAGAAACGAATTACATAATCACCTGGTATATAGCTTTCAAATGTATAATGTCCATTAGCATCAGTAGTTGTTTCTTGCCAAATGTATTCTCTACCATCAATAGTTTTTTCAACTAATTGAACTGTAACTCCTGCAACTTTCTTTTCATTATCTTGTCTTACACCATCACCAACAATTGAATCTCCAGATTTAACTGTTCTTTCATCTTCCCATACAGTACCATTTGCTTTTCTAACTGCGCTTTCGTCAATAATAACTCTTATTGCTTTTGCTCTATCAGTATCATCTTCAAAGTTCTTTTCTGTTCTATTTCCAGAATTAATATCACTTTGTACTAAGTTACCTGGGTTAGAATCTCTATCTATTAATCCAGCAATATTGTTTGAATTTTTTGTTACGTTATTAGGTAATGTTGTTCCATCTCTGTAATATGTAGAATATCCATTAATTTCCGCATAATTCATTTTTGGACTACTATCCCCATCTAATATAACTTTTCCATTTTGTTTATTTACTTGGAATGTTAGATAAATATATGCACTTTCACCTGTTGCAAGTTTCTTATTTTGTAATCCTCTAATATAAACTGTACCATATGTTTTTGATATATCACTATGTGTTGATGCTCCATATTTACTTGATGTTGCTGAGTTTGTAGCTCTTGCATTTTTAATGTTATTTGAAACATTTTCAGCAACCATTGCATTATAATATTCTTTATCACTAATACTATTTGATTTTCCATCTCCAGCATATGTTACCCAAGATAAATCATCACGATATTTATAGTCTTTGTCATAATAGTCAACAACTTCTTTAACTTGACTCATTATACTTTGAGATTGATTACGTATTGTAAGTTTATATGTTACATAAATCTCTAGGTCTGCACCTGGATGATTTAAATCTTTTGAACTGTATTCGTAATCAGTTTTATATACTTCTCTATTATAGCTTGTATTATAGTAGCTATTATAATCTGACATTCTTACATTAATATCCCAATATTTATCATCACTTGATCTCTTATCATATTTATACATTACTGTTTTATTATTAATTTTCATTACTGATCTGTATACGTCTTTTCTCATTGCAAGATCAAATTCTTGTCTTCTCCATAAACCTTGGTTTACAAAGAATTGTCCTGGATAAATTGGTCTATATGTTGTACCGCTAAGTACTTCTGATTTTGTATCATAACTTGTATTTTGTGCATCTCTAGCGTTTTTGTATGTAGTATAATTTTTCTTGTTAATTTTAAATTTACTATATACAGGATATAAATCTCTATTTTTGCCTTGTCCTTGTGTATATGATGAAATTTTGCAATCCTCTATAAATTGAAGTTTTCTCCACATTTCTGTATCGTTTCCTGCAATTCCACTATAGATTGATTTAAGTGCATTTGCATCAGGTGATTTTCTGTTGTTTTGAATATATTGTCTTATTCTTTGAGAAATTACACCTTCTTTATATGTTGTTGTTTCATTTCCATTTTCATCATATAAATATCCATCAATTAATTGAGTAGTTGTTTGTTTATATTTACCATTTCCATCTAATGTATATCCCATCAAATCTTTTTGTGTAAATGTTGCATTCTTGCTACCTGTTCTTCCAAGTGAATTAGAAGAATTATAATTTTCTGGATATGAACCAATTTCTGCAAATTTATTATCATAATTGTTTCTGTCATTTACAGTTTCTGTTCCTTTTGATGTTATCTTCCAGTTATTTGTATTATATAGTCCTGCATTTACCATTTCCGATACAGTAGAATATTGTTTATTCTCTGTATTTAAGTATTCAGTTGGTAAATATATTTGTCCATTATATTCAAATGTTACATAGTATTTTTTCATTGGATCTAATCCTTCAAATAGGTAATTTCCTTCAGAGTCTGTATATGTAGGATTTACTCTATTCATAATTTGCTCTGATGTAATTCCAGATTCGTTTGGATTTGACATTAATGATGCTATTTTTCCATCTGATGTATATAATGTAACTTTTACATTTTTTAATGATTTATCAATGTTGTCACCTTGTGTATTTGATACACCATCTGCTTTTGTCTCTTTTGTTGCAACTCCATCTTCCCATACATGTCCGCCTAAATCCATTGATGTAGCAATCTTTATTCCACCTTGTTTTCCAATTTCTATTTCTTGCTCATAAACACTTCTTATTGCATCCATAGCTGCTGCATATTGTTGTCCACTTGCTTCTAAGTAGCATGTTGTTTTACAACCATGGCAATCTCTATATTTAATATTATGATGTCTCTTTCCTTCTTCATCTGTATAGCATCCACTATGATAAGCATCTTGATGTGGAAAATATGTATGATCATGATTATATTTTACAGTATATTTTGTTACTTTTAATTTTGTATATTGTCCATTTGCAAGCATATATTTGAATTTAACTTTTATAGAAATATATGTTACTCTATTTTGACTATCAGATGCTAGTCCAGCATTTGGATCATCAAATACAATTTGAAAATCTTGTCCAGATGATGGATATACTTGTGTAGATGTATCTATTTTTATAGAAGAATCAGGCTCAAAATATTCTGGTGTAACAGCACTTCCATAAATTCCTGTTGCAGTATCTTTTAGTATAAACTTTTTAACTTTTATATCGCTTCTTACTACTTCCTTTTTGCTGTTATATCCAACAATTGTCATTTCTGAAATTCCAGAAAAAGCTTTGTTTCCATATATACCATTTGTATATGTTAAATTAAAAGGTCCAACTGTGTATTCTTTAGAATCTTGATTTACTTTTGTATAAACTGATTCTATACTTGTTTTATCACTTGGATTTAGTCCGCTATTTCTTACAGAATTATCATAATTAGCATAATCAACTGCTTCTTGATCATATTTTGAAGATTGAGGATCACCATTTTTTCCTGGTTGTTTTGACTCTGCATTTCCTATTATAAGTCCACCAGATAATCCTGATTTTCTTAAATTCCAAATTCCTCTTTGTTTTTCTTTGCTCCATCCACCTATTGGATTGTCAGAAATTATGTATGCAGCAGCGATTGGTAAAGTATATGTTCCATTTTCTCTAAATACTGGTGGTGTTGTATCTCCATCATTTGGAGTAGCAGCATGTGTTCCACATCTTCTTGTATAACTATTTCCATCTAAGCTTTTGGCTGCTGAATATGAAATACTATGTTTATACCTTAATTGTGTACCTGGCTCTATACAATATATTTGAAAGTCCTTATATACGGGATCTTTATATGCTGTTGTACTGTTTCCATCTCCTTCAAATTCACCAGTTCTTGTATGATATGAATATGAATTTGGATTTTTCTCTCCTGCAACTAAAGTTCCGGCACTTCCATTATTAGCGCTCATTTGTAATGAACTAGCACTCATAGTGGTTTTGTTACTTACTGTATATTTAGCTAAGCAATATATTGAACCAATTACCATTAATATTAAAATTAAAATCATACTAGATTTAATTATTTTTTTGTTCATAACTCTTCTTTCTTTCCTCCTTTCTTTATTTATTTTTCTTTTTTAGAACTCTTTTTTTGATTTCGAAAACTCCAAATCCTAATATTGCAACTATTCCAAGTATAATTGTTGTATACATTATTATTTTACCTGTAACAATTGAGAAGATAACATCTGCTGTTGACATATCATCTTCGTCTTGTGCTTTATTTCCTGGAGTTGAATCAATATCTTTAAGTCCTTGTTCATTATAGCTTTCATAAATTTCTGCATTATTATTAATTGGATCTCCTAAGCTATCTTCTGTAATTTTCTTTGTTACAACAAGTGTAAGTTCTTTTGATTCTCCTGGGTTAATTATTTCATTTGCAAGACTTGCATTATATACGTTTCCATTGTCTGATAAATACCAGTCTTTATTAAGTTCTGTACTAAAGCTTACACCTTTTGGTAAATAATCTACAATTTTTTTAGCATATCCTGCAACTGCGCCTTCATTTGTAATTACTATCTTGTATTCTATTATTGCACTGCTCTTTCCTAAATTTGAGCCTAAAACTTCAATCTTAGCAGCTTTTGAATTGTTATATTCATATGTTTTGCTTCCACTTGATGGTGTTGTACGAGTAATTTTGCTTATATATTTATCAAGTTTCAAATCAAATTTTTCTGATGTGTATAGACCAATGTCTATATCTCTTGCATTATCATCTGATAATTTTATTACATCTGTTGCACCTGCAATTGTTCTCTTTCCATCAAGTGTAATATTAATGTCAATTGCATCTGAGTTTAATGATTCGTCAACATCTTTTTGTCTATATGTTGTGATACTATATCTTGATGCATCATATAAGAATATTACAAAATATTCACCAGATGTTAAATTGTTAAATTCATATGTTCCATTATCTGCAGTCGTTGTTCTTTTTGCGTCCCCTGTATCCACATCTTTAACAATTGTATTGTCTTCTTTATTTAATAACATTACTTCTATATTTGAAAGTAATTGCTCATCTGAATCACGTTTTCCATTTTTGTTACTATCTACCCATGCAGTACCAGTTATCTTTAAACGTTCTTCTGATGTATCAGTACCTGGATTATCATTATCCTTTTGATCATGAATTGGTTTATAGTATTCAATAATATTTGTTACTGTATTTGTTGTTACTGCATCAAATCCATTTGCTGAAACTGTCATTTTATTTTCAACAGTTTTGTCATTTGTATCTGGAAGTATTCCAGCCTTTGCAGTTACATTTATTGTAATTGAACTTCCTGCATCCAATTGTGTTATAGGAATTTCAATATTGCCATTATTTAGTGTTGTAACGCTTTCTTCTCTTCCACTATACATATATGTTGCTTTAACAAATGTTAATTCACTTGGCAAAGTATCTATAACCTTAATCCTTGTAATTGATGCCGTTCCATTGTTTGTAAGTTTTAAAGTATATGTTACATTATTTCCTTCTTTTACATATTTTGGTGTAGATGTAAGCTCAGATACATCTAGTTTTGCAACTTCTGTTTTGTATTCTAATATATTTGAGTAATGTTCTTCTGTGTTATCTGCTTTTACTTTTGCAAATATTGTTGCATTTCCTGTAAACTCTTTTACTTCCAAGTTTAAAGAAATGAACTTTTGTATTGAAAGTGTTCCTATATTAATAGTAATTATATTTGTATTTTCATTATAACTTATACCTTCTGATGTGCCATTATCTTCATCCCAACTATTTTTTACTTGTCCATCTTTATATTTTAAGCCTTCTGGCAAAGGAACTGTTACAACTGTATTTGATAGATCACCTTGTCCAGATATATTTTTTAGCTTAATTGAAGTCTCAAGTATATCTCCATTTATTAATGTTTGATCTTCACTTGTACTTGTATACATATTTATTGAAATTAAGCCTTTTTGAGCACTTAGTTTACATTCATTTGCTTGGATTTGTCCATCAATATTATCTGCTTTTACATTTGCTTTGCAAACTATATCTTGAGGATATACTTCAGTTGGATTATCTACAATATCATTATCATTGTCATCATCTGATGGCTCAAATGTTTCTTGAGGATTTAAATCGTCATCAATTTTTATAAAGTAATATACCTCTTTTGTCTCTCCAACTGCAACATTGCCTATATCTAATGTTTGTGTGTTTCCATCTAATTCAAAGAATCCGTTACCATCTGAATATTCCATAAATGTTGCTTTTTCTGGTTTTGTAACTACTGCCTTTGCATTGTTTACAGCAATTGTACCTGTGTTTTTTACTACAACTTTCATTCTTACTATTTGTCCTTCACGAATAGTATCTGTTGTAGATTTAACTTCTGCAGTAAGTTCTGCACCTTGTCCTGTTGTAAGTGTCATTATAGGTGATACCTTTGTTTCTGCCATTGTTCCTATTGATGAAACATTGTTATAATAAACTTTATACATTTCAGAAACACTATTGTTGTGTTTTAATTGTTCTGGAATTTCTACATTGTATGAAAAATCAACTGTTTCTCCTGCATCCATTTCATAATTTTTTGTTACTACCATATAAGATTTAGAATTTGATGTTGCAGTTGTAGACCATCCATTATTTGAATCTGCTAAATCCTTGCTAGCATCTGTTTTATCTGAATAGTATACTGTATATTTTGAATTATCTATTCCAGAAATGCTTATTCCTGTTTTTAATGTTGTATCAAATGTAGATTTTAAACTTTCTGTTGAATCTATTTTTTTATTATCTTTTGCAGGTATTCTTCCTAAAATAACGACATCTGAAATTTTATTCGAATAATTATTTATTACTTTTCCATAAACTGTCGCTGTTCTCTTATTTGAATATGCTGGAATTTCTTTTGTAATTTTAGTATCAGAAATTGACATTACATCAGATTTCTCATCCAAATAATTTGATATTCCATTTGCAGCAACTACACCTGTTGGTGCTACAAAATTCAATTCTGTATCAACTGTTCCTTCTTGATTTACTGCTGTATCATTTGCATTAGTAAATTTCATTGTTATCTTTTCTGTACTACTTGGAGTTAATGTTTTTACTGTTAAATCTGTATTAAGAATAACTATTGTTCCATCATAGTCAGAGCCGATTGTATATTCATCTTGCATTCCTTCTAATGTAATTGTAATAACTTGTTTTCCATTTTCTGTTGTAACATATGGATTTCCTTTTATTTTTAATCCGTTTGCCATTACAATATCTGTTTTCTTGATATTTACATTATTTATATATGAAGGAAGTGTAATCTTTAATGTAGGATTTTTAAATAATGCATTATATATATTTGAAGTATTAAGTGTTGCTCTTATCTCTACATTTTCATTTTTTACAACTGTTGTTAAATCTTTCTTACCTATTGTAATATTTGCAACTGAACTTGTTTCTTTTAATAGTAATTGTCTTGTAGCCTCAACTGTAGAAGTACTTGCTTTTCCTTGAAGTCCTGCTTGCATTTTTGTAAATGTTTGCATTTGAGATTTGCTATAATCTATATTTGTTTTTATTGCTTTATTTACATTGATAATAAGTTGGCCTTCTACTTGTGGTTTACTTGCAATAATATAAATTTGATTTGTGTTTTTATCGCTAATATCTAATGTATATTTTCCATCTTTATTTTCTGTAGATTTATTAATCGTCCCAAGTTTTGTATCAGATGTGTTATATACATCTATACTTCCATCTTTTCCAAGAATTTTGTTAAATACATCTACATCTATGCTAACTGATTTGTTGTATGTATAATTGTTTCCAGATACAGTTGTAGGTGCTTCTTTGTTGTCCTTTGTCATAAACAAATCTACTTGTTGGTCAAATCTTATTGTATCTGTTAACTCTGCACTATTTATTGTAGATACATATTTTTCACTATATTCTACTTCTTTCTTTTTAGATGAATCATAATTTGCATAAATTTGACCTTTACTTAATTCATTTGTTAAATAAATGTCAAAATCAGCTATTGTTCCAATTCTTTTTGTAGATTTTATAGATGTTGATATTGATTCTGCAGCAATATTTGTTTCTTCATTATTATACACAGCAATATTGGCACTTGTATAAGCTAATGTACTTACACCATTTGTTTTTGCATAATTATATATTTCTTGTCCATCATATATATATGTAACTAAATATTCATCTTGAGCATTTTTCTTCCACATGATTTTATCAGAAGCATTTTGAGCTTTTATTGTTACAATTCCTGTCTCTTTATCATATGTATAATTGTCGTAAGTAAAGTTAAGTCCATTGTCTTGTCCGTTTGTTGCAGACATGCTTGTTGCAATAACATTAACATTTGATGGTTTGTTTCCATTAATTTCAGGTACTTGAACTTTTATTTCTGTATTTTTTATTGGTAATTTGTTATCAACTATACTTGAATTAATTTTTGTTTGTAACATAACACCATATTGTTTTCCTGTTGCATATGGAATGTATTTTGTAAGTTCTGATGTTACTTTTGCTTCTGCGGTTGTTTGCCAAGAAAGCTTATTTGTTATTTCTTTTGAAATGCTCTTTTCTTTTCCATTTCCATCTACATATGTTGCACTAAAGTTTGTTTTTGTCTCTTTTGAAAAATAATCTAGTGAAACTTCTTCATTATTCAAAAATGAAATTGGAATTTCTAAAGTTACATCTGAACCATTATTTAATTGTTTTAAAACTATTTTGTTATTTTCTTTATCTATGCTTTGAACATTATCGCTCTTCACATCTCCAATTTTGAAATTAACATCTTTAAACTCAATGATTCCATTCTTCAAATATCCAGCATTTTTTACTTTAACATTTATATAAAGTTTTGCAGTAGATGAATCCATCGACTCTGTCTTTAGATGTGATCCTCCTTCAAAATAAGAATTAAATTCAACATTTGAATTTTCTGTCTGTGAAGTTTGACCTGCCAATTCCTTATCAGACAATGCATAAGATATGCTATACATGCCTAAAATTGACAAATTTGCTCCAGCTAATGTTACAACTAATATCACAGCTATTAGTTTTTGCAAAAATTTGCTCATAGTAACCTCCTAAAATATAATAATCTCACCATATATTATACGACATTTTCTTTAGTTTTTCAATGCTTTAGCTCATTTTTAACAACTTTTTATGTATAATAATGTTATTTTATT
>CAJMLO010000039.1 GCA_905214245.1 uncultured bacterium | reverse complement strand
TGAAAAAGTGTCCGGATATCAGAGGTATGAAACAGTAAATGATAACGCTCTTCAAGAGTAAGAGCGAATCGTGAGATACGCGAAAAACGGCATAATTTTGAGGTTTCGCAAGCGAAGCTTGGTAAAACCAAAATTATGCCTAGCGTGGCGCCATTTCTGCATTTCAGAGCCCTGAAATGCAAAAATGGCGCAAAAAATATATAAGCAGGTGGTGGATATATGAGTTTTAGTAAAATGTTTGATTTGCTAAGAGAAAAAGAATGCGGAAAGGTAGTATTTGTAAAATGTGGACATTTTTATATAGCAATAGAAGAAGATGCAGTACTACTACATGAGCTATTAGATTTAAAATGTACATGTTTTAGAAATAATACTTGTAAAGTAGGAGTTCCGGTAAACTCAATAGAAAAATACATAGGAAAATTAAAAGAGCTAAAATATAGCTATACCGTATATGATTATGATAAGGATAAAATTGAGCTCATAAAAATATCTGAAGGCAAAGGAAAAGAAAATTATGTAAAAAATAAAAATATAAATTGCTTGGTATGTAAAGGTATTTCAAAATACAAGGAAGATAAATATTTAGAGGCAGTAAATAGATTAATTTTAGAAGAGAGAAAGCAATATGAATGATAATAAGCAAAAAGCACTTTCCTTGATACCAAAAGTAGAACAATACGTGGAGTATATGCTAAATGTGATTATTAAACTTCCTAGAACTGAAAAATTTAGTATAGGTAATGAATATAAAATATCTATGTATAAATTAATTGAAAAAACATTGTATTTAAATAAAAACCTAAATACTTACAGAAATTTTGAACTACTAAATGAAATTGATGTGCTTTTAAATTGTCAAAAGATATATTTAAGAATTATGTATAAAAATTATTGGATAGATGAAAAAAAGCTAAGAATTGCAATGGAAAAAATATATGAAGTTGGTAAAATTGTTGGAGGACTTTTAAAGTATTATGCCAAAAACAATAAGAAATGAATTTGATAAAAAACTTTCATATGAAAATATTTTAAAAGCACATAAACTTAGCAGAAAAGGGAAAGGATATAGAGAAGAGGTAATTTTATTTAATTTAAAACAGGAAGAGTATGCAATGTGGCTTTATGAAAATTTAAGTAATATGACATACAAACATGGTGGATATACAACTTTTTACATATATGAACCTAAAATGAGAAAGATAGAAAAAAGCAGATATATAGATAGAATAGTACATAGATGGGTTGTAGATAATTTTTTAATACCATATTTTGTACCAACATTTATAAATACAACATATGCTTGCCTAAAAGATAGAGGAATGCATAAAGCATGTTTAGATTTACAATTTGCGATGAAACATTGCAGAAGAAAATGGGACAGCTATTATATATTAAAAATGGATGTTAGAAAATATTTTCAAAATATAGACAAAGATGTTTTATATAATATATTAAAGAAAAAAATAAATGATAAAAAGCTATTATGGTTATTAAAAGAAATAATATATTCTAATGAAGGAGAAAAAGGACTTCCAATAGGAAATTATACTTCACAAATGTTTGCTAATATTTATCTTAATGAAATGGATCAATACATAAAACATCAGTTACATTGCAAATATGTATTTCGTTATATGGATGATGCAGTTATATTGTTAAAAACAAAAGAAGAGGCAAAGGATGCTCTTAAAAAGATAACAATATTTTTAAGGGATAAATTAGGACTAGAATTAAATAGTAAAACACAGATATTTAAAAATACACAAGGAGTAAACTTTTGTGGATATAAAATAAATGAATATAGAATAAAAATACGAAATAAAGGGAAAAAGAAATTAAAGAAAAAGATAAAAAAGTTAAAGTATATGATAAAAAATGAAAAGATATCAAGTAAAAAATCTAAAAAGTATTTATGTGGACATATGGGATATATTAAAATTGCAAACGTAAATAATTTAACAGATAGATTATTTTATAAGCTGTAATAATATTTGGGGATAAATCAAAAGGCCAACAATACGAATAATCGTGTTAAACGCGGAGGTAATTACAACAATGCTAATCCAGTCAGCAATCGCAACAACAACAATCCGACTAACAACAACGACAACAATTCATTCAGGCCCACACTCTAATATTATTTGAGATTATATATTTTATGGAATATATACAGTGGAGTATTAGATATTAAAGAGGTTTATTCCCTCCTTAAAAAGGTAAATATGAATCAATAAACTTTGTATTAGTAGATTACTAGTCAATAGAATATATGAAGTTTATGCTTATACATGAGGTAAAAATGAACATAGTTATATTATGTGGAAAATTACAAAAGAAAGTTGAATTTAATTTTATATATGATAGTAAATATGTATCAATTGCAAAAGGAAAGCTTATACTAAAGGATAAAAATGTAGTTGATATATATGGATATGATGACATTGCTGATTTTCTATATAGAAATGAAGGTGAATTCATATGGATTGAGGGAAGCATAAGAGAAGATAGAGTTGAGGTAGGAGGAATAGTGAAATAAATTAATTAATGAAGTTTAATCACACTTTGATAAAAATATTATATTATTTTATTGACTTTTATTAGCTCTATTGATAAAATTTAAAAAGAAAATTACAGAGAAACAAAAGGCAAAAAACGAAACAACCAAGGAGGAAGAAATAATATGTACGTATTTAATAAAATTACGGTAAATCCGCAATTACCTAAAAGAATAGGTAGGCTTTCTGATATAGCAAATAATCTATGGTGGTCATGGAACACAGATTTTTTGAGAATCTTTAAAGAAATTGATATCGATTTGTGGGAAAGAGTTGATAAAAATCCTGTTAAATTTTTAAAACAAGTATCACAAGAAAAATTGGAACAAGCGTGTGAAAATCAAGAACTATTAAGAAAATATGATAAATTTGTAGAAGATTTTGATGGATATATTAAAAGTAAAAATACATGGTTTAATAAAAAATATCCAGATAATACAAATGATTTGATTGCATATTTCTCAGCTGAATATGGACTTGATGAAACAATTCCAATATATTCTGGAGGACTTGGAATTTTATCAGGTGATCATTTAAAATCAGCAAGTGACTTAGGTGTGCCACTTGTTGCTGTGGGACTATTGTATAAAGATGGATATTTTAATCAAAAAATAAATGGTCAAGGTGTACAAGAGACAGAATACAAAGAATTGGATCTTGCAAATATGCCAATTTTACCTGTTAAGGATGTTGATGGCAAAGATTTACTTATTTCTGTACAAATGCCAAAGAAAAAGTTATACCTTAAAGTGTGGGAGATAAAAGTAGGAAGAGTAACATTATATCTAATGGATTCTGATATAGATGCAAATATTGCAGAATACAGAAATATAACAAAAACACTTTATGGTGGAGATAGAGAAATGCGTATTTCTCAAGAGATTGTTCTTGGTATGGCAGGTGTAGAACTTTTAAGAAGACTTGGAGTTAAACCAACTATATACCATATGAATGAGGGACATTCATCATTCCTAATTTTAAAATTAATTGAAAATACAATAAATGATAAAAAAGTTTCATTTGATATTGCAAGAGATATAGTTAGCTCAAAAACAGTATTTACAACACATACACCAGTTCCAGCTGGAAATGATATTTTTTCTTTAGAATTAATGGAAAAATATTTTAAGGATTATTGGAATAAACTTGGAATTACAAAGCAAGAATTCTTTAAAATGGGAGAAAGACCAAATGCAGGAGCTGACGCTGGATTCGATATGGGAATACTTGCATTAAAAGTCGCAGGCAAGAAAAATGGAGTAAGCAAACTTCATGGAGCTGTTTCAAGAGAGCTTTTTGGGGATGCATGGCCTCATATTGCAGCAAATGAATCTCCAATTACATATGTAACAAACGGAATTCACACATGCTCATGGCTTGCATCAAATATCAAAGATTTATATAATGAATATTTAATGCCATATTGGCAAGATAATATTCAAAATGATCAAACATGGGAGAAGATAAATAGTATCCCTGATGAAGAGCTATGGAGAGTTCATCAAGAAAGAAAAGAAAAACTATTAGATTTAGTTAAAAAGAATACAACTGCAAGACTTCATCGTTGTGGATATAGTTATGAAGAGATAAATAAAATTACATCAATGCTTAATCCAAATGCTTTAACAATAGGTTTTGCAAGAAGATTTGCTACATATAAAAGAGCAACACTTATTTTTAAAGATTTAGAAAGAATTACACAATTATTTAGTAATAGTGATAGACCTATACAAATTATATTTGCAGGAAAAGCACATCCAGCAGATAAAGAAGGTCAAGATTTAATAAAATACATTCACGAAATATCTATGAAACCACAATTTAAAGGAAAAATTTTCTTGCTAGAAAATTATAATATAGCTACATCAAGATATTTAGTAAGTGGTGTTGATGTTTGGCTAAATACTCCAAGACGTCCAATGGAAGCATCTGGCACAAGTGGTCAAAAGGCTTCTGTAAATGGGGTTATAAACTTTAGTGTACTTGATGGCTGGTGGGCTGAAGGATACAATTCAAAAAATGGTTGGACAATTGGAACTAATGCAGAATATAGCAATTATGAAGAACAAGATAAGGCAGACAGTAACAGCATATATGATACTTTGGAAAACAAAATTATTCCAATATATTATGCAAAAGATGAAAATGGAATGTCTAAACAATGGGTTAATATAATGAAAAATTCTATAATTTCTACTGGGGGAAGATATAGTACAGCAAGAATGCTTACAGACTATGTAGATAAATTGTATATACCACTTTGCAATTTGTATAAAACATATTATACAAACCTAAATGATGTTGCAGAATTTGAATCTTGGAAAAAAGATTTATATAATAACTGGGAGGATATTGTAATTACACAAGAAAAGGATAATCTTGATAATATTACGATAGATGCAGGAAATAATATAGATGTTAAATGCAAGGTAAGACTTCCAAACATTTCAATAGAAAATATTGAGGCACAAGTATATTATGGTAGAATACAAGAAAATGGTGTAGTTGATGATATTTCTATTATTCCTATGAAACTTATAGAAGAAGATAGAGATGCTAAAATTTATACATTTTCTGCAAAGGTACAACTTACAAATGGTGGAAATTATGGTTATACATTTAGAGTAATGCCAAAACATGAAATGCTACTTGAAAGTGCAAACTTAGATTTAGTTAAATGGATTACAAATTAGAAAAAAGAAAAACTATATGAGGGTAAAATCTCATATAGTTTTTTTTTAACTCAACTGCAAAGATAGAAAAGATAGGCTTTAGCAATTAATCTGCCAATCATTTGTAAATAGTATAATCAATTTCAGGGAAGATACAATCCTGTTTTTGTATCTGTTTTAAAAACTCTTCATCAATGTTATCATCTTTTATCTGGTAATATAATTTAGTAAATCTTCCAATATGGTCTTTTATTCTTTTTTTAGCATAATCTACCATTGTTCCATTTGTAATAATAAACAACCAATCACTACTTTGTGCAAGAAGTAATTCTCGTGCACATTGATTTAGAGCTTTTCGTCTTAATGATGTTTTTTTCTCATTTGGATATAGATTTGCAAGTTCTACCATTCTGTCACCTGCAACATGCAAATGTCTATGAACATAGTCATTTGTTTGATTAAGCCATACTTCACTATATCCGTTTGCACCCCAGCTTGAACGACAAGGTGTTGCAACTTGCATTAATGGATATTTATCAATATATTCACTTGGAGTAATTAATTTAAAATTACACTCATCATAGTAAATTTTTTTAAACAAGATATATAGCCAATATGGACCTTCATACCACCAATGACCATATAATTCTGCATCATAAGGACATAAAATAATAGGTGGGTTGCCCATAAGAGGTGCAAGTTTGTCTATTTGTTTTTCTCTACTATCAAAAAAATGTCCTGCTTGTTTTTCAGCTGAATCCATAGCCCATTGTGGATTGTAATAATCTTTTTCACAATCTTTTCCTGTAATTCTGTAATATTTTATTCCTGTATGTACTCTAACGCCATTTGATGCAATATATGGCTTTATATAGTCGTAAGGTGCATCATAGCCAATATCTCTGTAGAATTCACGATAATTAAAATCACCTGGATAACCATTTATTGAACTCCAAACTTGTCTTGAAGATTCGATATCGCGTCCAAATGCTATAACTCCTTCAGGAGAAACAATAGGAGCAAATGTACCATAAACAGGAGTAGGGTTTGCATATAAAATACCATGTGACTCTGTTATAATATAGTCAATTCCAAATTCTTTTAAATATTTGTCAGCTTCTGGAACATAGCCACATTCTGGAAGCCAAATTCCACGAGGAGCTTTGCCAAAGTATTTTTTATATGTTTGTACACCGACTGCTATTTGAGCTTTTACGGTTTGCTCTGTTACATATAAAATAGGAAAATAGCCATGTGTTGCACCACAGGTTATAATCTCTAAAACACCAATATCTTGAAAATATTTAAAACCTTGTATCAAATTACAATTATATACATCTTTAAAAATATGCAAATCATTTGAATATCTGTCAAAATAATATTTTGCAAGTTCATTTAATCGTTTATCATCCTTAGTCCTTACAAGTTCTTTTTTTGCAAGCTCAATGTGTTTTTTAAGATATTTTATATATCGCCTTTGCAATAATTTGTTATCAAGCATATTTAAAAGAGGGGGAGTCATTGACATTGTAAGTCTAAAATCAACTTTTTCCTCCTCTAATTTTTTAAAATTCATAAGAAGTGGTATATATGTTTCAGACATTGCTTCATATAACCACTGCTCCTCTAAATAATCTTCACTTTCTGGATGATGTATAAAAGGCAAATGTGCATGAAGCACAAAGCTAACATATCCTTTTTCTTTAGCCATTATATGTGTCCTCCTTAAAAGTGTTTGAACTACTATTTGATGAAGGAAAATCAAGTTCTAGAATATTATTACCTGCAAACTCATCTTTGTAAATTTCTTTATATAAATCATATATATTATACACTTTTCCAATATTTTGCATAAACGAAATAGAAGAAATGTCTTTTTTAGTTACTATATTTGTTTTAGTATTTCTAAAGAATATAGATTTTCCAAGTTTATCAAATAAAATATGGTTATTTGGCATTTCAATATCATTTGAAGAAGTAATAGGTAGGTAGTCATTTGCAGAATATGAAGCTGTTTCTTCAGCAGAAGCAACAGAATTTTCGATAAATTTTCTACCAAGTTCAACTTGATAGTCACAATCTGCGTCATTTACATGTAAATACCAGCTATTTGCAAAATCATTTATTTCAACTTCAAAAGTATAATTTTTTGTTTTGTTTGTAATTATCAAATATGGTCTTGTTTTCTCAAAAAAATTGCTTCCATATTCTTTTTCATAAATTTTTCTATCTTCATCAGAAATATCCCAATATATAAATAAAACATTTGGTGTTTGTGCTAAAATCTTTACAACTGTTTGATTATATCTAAAAGGCAAATCATAATATTCTACAATTGGCTGAACTTTTTTTGGCTTAGACTTTATAGCTGGTTTTGTCTCTACAGTTTTAGTAGATTTTGTGATTTTAGTATCTTTTTTAGAATCAGTTTTAGCAGAACTAGAACTTTTTTTTGTGGTAGTTTTAACAGTAGCACTTTTTTTAGTAGTTGTTTCTTTTTTTGTTGCTATCGTCTTTTTAGTAGTTTTAGCCGTCTTTTTTTCGTCTATTTTATTATTTAATTCAACATCTTTTTCTTTAGCTTTTCTTGGCATTTTTTCCTCCAATTTTTTCTTTTACATTTTCAATTTATCATATATCAATATTGCTATAAATTCAAGACTTAATATCAAAAAATACTAAAAAATTCCTACACCTTTCATATAGTTGATATATGCATTATCAATATCTGTCCAAATCTTAATTTCACTATCAAGTAAGTTTTTGTCAAGGCTCTTATTTGCAAGGCTTTCATAGCTTTTTATAATATCTGATTTAAAGCTTTCAGGGCATCTTCCAATTATGCGGGCAATATCAAAATATTCATTTCCAAAACCGCCAAATCCAAAATCAATAAATGCTGTTACTCTATTATTGCTATCAAGTAGTACATTACTTGAATTTAAGTCACCATGTACAAGGCAGTTGTGTGGCTTAGAAGAAAAATCTTCATATTTCCAAAACACTTTATTTGACTTAGCAACATGTACATCTAAAAGTTCATCAATAAAATCAACTAAATTTACTCCAATATTTTTAACATCAAATATTTTATTAGAATCAAAAGAAATATGATGAAGCTGATACATAAACTTAGAAATATCTTGTGCTACAAGACTAATTTCATCAGGTGTTAATTCATTCATTTTATCAGCTAAAACGGTTCCTTCTATTTTTTTGTGCATACTAAATGGTCTACAATTATCATAAAATAGCTCAAGTTTTACTGTATTAAAATCGGTTTTACCATATATGTATTTTGAAAATTCGTAGTCTTTTACAATTGTTCTAATCCAAAAATCATCTCTTGGAAAACGGAAGAAAAAATTTCCTTCATTTGTTGCTATTTCAAATACTATGTTAGTCCACCCAGTTGAGATAGGGTTAATAGAAACGATATTTTTATCAGAAAGTACAGTATTTATTATTTTATTAAAATCTTCATCTATTGAAAAATAATTTTTATCCATTTGTAAATTCCTTTCTTATTTTTTACTAATTAAATTCGATACTAGTTTAAGTATTTTATCTTCTGATTGTTTATCATAATTATTGTATATGATATAGTCAAACATGTTACGAAGTTTTTCATCACAGGTAAAATTATTATAATGCTCATCAATTTCTGCAAGGCGTTTTTTTTCAACATCTTTGGGCAGATTTCTTTGTATTGTTTTTTCTTTTGCCTTATTAATATCCTTAGGCATAAGATATATTGCGCAAAGGCTAGGACAAATCTTCTTTAAATCAAAAATTGTACTATAATGTAATTCGAAAACAGTATTTTTATCTGAAAATAATTCTTCTTTTGAATATGCATATATATTATCAAGCATTTCGAATTCGTATGCTATTTTATTTTCTTTTCTAAGACTTTCAAGTTCTTGCAAGGTTACAAAAACTTTGTCATCATTATTTTTTTCGCCATTTCGTATTTGACGTGTTGTTATAATTTTTATTTTATCAAAGCCAAGCTTTTCTACAAGTTTATCCTTGTAGTAGGATTTACCAATTCCAGTAATTCCGGCAAAGGCAATTAACATAGTGTTTTCCTCCTTTTGTAAAAAATATATAATGTATTATACAATGAAATAAAAAAATAAGCAACAAAAAGAAGGTATGCTATTAAAAGCATACCCTTCTTTTTTTTACAAACACAACAGATTAGAACTTTTTCAGAGCTTCCCACCTTTCTGCAACGGCTTTGTTTACAATCTTTTCTCCATTTGAAAGTGGAACAAAGAAACTACCGGCAGTGTAGCCTTCATCACAAAGAAGCTTAATAATTTTGTAGCCTCTTGCGACATAGGTTGTACCATCACGATACACGAACACTACCACTCCGTTATTGGAATCATATTTGCCAACTTTGTGCATATCTGTAAAGTTGGTAAACAAAGGGAAGTGAGTAGTGGTATAGTGTACAGTACTTACCTGAATACCAGATTCAGGAATAACCAAGCAATTCTGCAGGATATCTTTTGAAAGAACTCCTATAGAATTCTGCTCGCTGTACATAATGCAATCTCTTCGCAAATACTCTTTATAGCTTTCTGCAGCTTTTGCACGAAGAGATGCCCAATACTCTGATTCAGCTTTCGGATACTCCCAATTGCTAAAGGGAACGAAAAAAGTTTTTTCGTTGAATCCAGAGGACTCAAGAACCTTTATTACATCCCGAGTATATGGAATTACATAAAGGGTAAACTTGTACACAAAAGCTACCGTTGAGTTATTCACTGCGTAACAGCCATTGAACTTCGGAGCCCAAGAACAGTCAAGAGACAGTTCCTGTGATGTCTGAGCATGTACGATTGTCATTCCATCATAAATCCGTACACTAGTATCAACAAGTTCCTTAATTGTGCTTATCATAAAGCAACCTCCTTAAATTATTAGGTGTAATCAATCATGTGGTAAAAGCCAACATGGAGATTAATTAAATAAGTTACAATATATATTTTACCACAGTTAACATAAAAATGCAAGTCTAGTTGTTAAATGTAACGTAGTTTTTTGACAATTTTCAAGAAAAAGGTTCAAAAGAATCAGCAAGGTTGTAAAAAAGCTCTGTCCTTTCTGATAACCACAAATTTCAAATTTTGCTTGCATCTTACTAAAAAACGTGGTAAAATAAGTACTGTAATTTAAATACCTTATACTTAGCAAAAGGAAAAATAAACACCACTTATGCTCAGTTTAAGGCAAATAAAAAATACAGGAGGTGTAATTATGACAAAGGAAAGAAAACAAGAAATCATTGAAACATACAGAAGAGATGAAAAAGATACTGGTTCTCCAGAGGTTCAAATCGCTCTTTTAACAGAAAGAATCAATGAATTAACAGCTCATTTAAAAGTTCACAAAAAAGATAATCATTCAAGAAGAGGACTTTTAAAAATGGTAGGTTCAAGAAGAAGCCTATTAAACTATTTAGCTAAAAAAGATGTTCAAAGATATAGAGATATCGTTGAAAAATTAGGATTAAGAAAATA
>CAJMLO010000038.1 GCA_905214245.1 uncultured bacterium | reverse complement strand
GGATAGAATATTATACTGAAATGCTTCGATTAAATTAAATGACATTACAGAATGAAATGCTCTTGTCATTCCACATGCTGGACAATAAATACCAGTTGCTTGCCAAAATAAACAAGCAACTGGTAATAGTTTTATCATTAATAAAAAAATAAGTAAAATTGTTAAAATTAAAATATTTTTAATTCTATTATTCATTAATGATTCCTTTCAACCAAATTATTCTCCTAAAGGATTTCCATTTCCGTCAACATTTATACTGCCAGTTAATATTAAAATTCCTTCGATTAGTCCCCAAATACTTGAGATAAATGCACCAAATCCACATGTTAAAAGTGTTATTAGTAATTGTGCAATTGCTTTTCCTGTATAACCCAAATAAAAATTATGAACTCCAAAAGATCCTAAGAATATTCCTAGTAATCCAGCTGCAATTTTTGATTTTGGTGCTGTAGATGTAGTATTTGTTGTTTGGGCTGTTTGTGTTGGTTCAGATTTTGGCTCTTCATGTGTAGTTGTATTTTCAAATTTTACTTTGCAATCTTCACATAGTTCTTGTCCATCGTCTATTGGTTTTCCACATTGTTTACAAAACATAATAAATCCTCCTCTTTTAAATTCTATATACCTATATTATACATTATTCTACAATTTTTGCAATATATTTTGATACTTTATTTTAATATTAAGTCATATAACTTGACTTGGAAGCATAAATGTAATAAGATTAGATTGGATTTTTGAAAATTACTTTAGGGAGGTTTTGACATAATGGATAAAGAAAAAATAAAGAATATATTGATTAAAAAAATGCCGGAAAATCAAGTATTTATTGATGAACCTATGAGCAAACATACTTCTTTTAAAATAGGTGGGAATGCAGATTTTTTTATAAAAATAAAAAATATAGATCAACTTATTTATGTGATAAATATTGCTAAAGAGAATGGAATAAATATTACTGTTATAGGCAATGGAAGTAACATTTTAGTTAAAGATAATGGAATTAGGGGAATGGTTTTAAAAATTGAAATAGATAATATTTCAATTCAAAGATATAATTTGTCAAATAAAGTTAAAAATCTTTTTACAAAAGATATCGCTACAAAAGACATTGATATATCAGCATTTGAAAAAATTGTGGTAAATGTAGGAGCTGGAGTAAAAAATGGGACTTTGGCTCAAAAACTTGCAAAAGAAAATGTAGCTGGATTTGAATTTGCAGCAGGAATTCCTGGAACAATAGGCGGAGCTGTAAAAATGAATGCAGGAGCATATGGTGGAGAGATGAGTGATATTGTTTTTTCAACTACTTGCTTAGATTTGGAAGATTTTGATATTGTTAATTTAAAGAGTAATATTGATGATATAGAAATGAGTGAGCCTAAAAATATTACATCTTTAGCAGTAATTACACTTAATAATGAGGAACAGAAATTTTCATATAGACATAGTATTTTTATGGAAAAGAAATATATTATTTTAGAGACAAAATTGTTGCTAAATGAAGGAAATTATAAAGATATAAAGGCTAAGATGGATGAAAATTTGTCAAGCAGAGCCGAAAAACAACCATTGCAAATGCCAAGTGCTGGAAGTACATTTAAAAGAGGAGAGGACTTTATTACTGCAAAAATTATAGATGAATGTGGACTTAAAGGATATTCTATTGGAGGTGCACAGGTCTCGGAAAAACATGCAGGTTTTATTGTTAATACAGGAAATGCTACAGCACAGGATGTAATAGATTTAATAAATTATGTTAAAGAAACAGTACATAAAAAAACTGGTAAAAAAATAGAACTTGAAATTGAAATTCTAGGGGATTGAAAATTGATATAGAAAATGATAGAGTTATAACTTCTTTTAAAACATTTGAGTTTTTTATTGTAATTAAAATTTAAATATTTAGTAATTGTAGATATACATGTTATAAAAATACGGTATAAAATTTAAAAAATAAAAATTGAAAGGATATAAGAATTATGAAAGGCTTTTTTAGTTGGTTTAAGCAAAAGACAAAAATGAAGAGATGGTTAGTTCTAATGCTAATAGGAATTTTACTTTGTTGTTATGGTATGGCGACAATACTTACAAGTAAGCAAATGGCTTTTGGAAGTGTTGCAAAAATTATTGCAATTTTTGTTGTAGGATTTATTTGTGTTATTGTTAGTGTTGTTTCAATACAAAGGAGAACTCTTGAGCTTTTAGTTACAGATACTGATAACAGAGCAAAAGAAGATGAGTCAAAAGTCAAATCACTGATTTACAACAAAAAAGTATATCATCAAGGACCAAAGATAGTTGCAATTGGTGGAGGGGCAGGCTTAAATGCTGTTTTAAAGGGTGTAAAAAAATATACTGATAATATCACAGCTATTGTTACAGTGTCTGATTATGGCGAAGCTAAAACGGATTCAAGAAAAATACTGGAAACACTTCCTTTAAATGATGTTAAAGATAGTTTGATTGCTCTTGCTGAAAATGAAGAACAAATGGACAAATTATTAAATTACAATTTTACAAATGGACAACTTAGAAATTTGTGCTTTGGAGATATTTATTTACATGCAATGAATAGAGTGTGTGGGGATTTTACAGAATCTATTAAACAATCAGATCAAATTTTAAATATTACAGGCAAAGTGCTTCCTGTAACACTTGATGAAATAGATATTTGTGCTGAACTTGAAAATGGTACTGTGATTGAAAGCAGAGATAAGATACCAGAAATGGTTAATGAAACTACAAGCAAAATTAATAGAGTATTTATTAATCCTTCAAATTGTAGACCAGCACCTGGTGTTTTAGAGGCAATTGCTGAAGCTGATGCAATTATTATAGGACCTGGTAGTTTATATACAAATATCATTCCAAACTTGTTGGTTAAAGGTGTTGCAAAGGCTATAAAAGAAAGTAATGCGTTTAAGATATATGTAAGTAATTTAATGACAGAACCTGGACAAACAGATAATTTTACTTTGTCTGATCACATTAGAACTATACATGAGCATGTTGGTAAAGGTGTTATTGATTATTGTATTTATGATACAGGTGAGATAGTTCCTGAATTTATTCGTAGGTATAATATGGAAGGTGCAGAGCTTGTTGAACAAGATACATCAAAGGCTAAAATCGAGGGTATATATCTTCTTCAAAGAAATTTGTCATGCATTGATGGAAAATACATCAGACACAATCCTGAAGCAATTGGAGCATCAATTATAGAGCTTATATGTGATGATCTTAAATTTAAAGATATGCAAAATGATACTCAATATGTAATGTTAAATGACAAATTAAAAGATACTAAAAAGACAATGAAGGCAGAAGCTAAGGAAATTGCTAAAAATAACAATTCAAAGAAAAAACAAAAAGAAACCCAAAGGAAAAGCAAATTCTTTAAGAAATATCAAGAAAGAATAGACTCAATTAAAGAGTCAGACTTGAAATTAAAACAAAAAACATTGAAAGAAAAAAATATAAAATAAGATAGGAGAAACTAATGATGGAAAATGAAAAAATCACGTTAGAAAAAGGTTTGCAAAGAGAATGGATTATAACAAATGGAATTGGTGGATATGCAAGTTCTACAATAGTTGGAGTAAATACTAGAAAATATCATGGACTTCTTGTAGCACCTTTTAATGCACCTGGCTGTAGAAATTTGATTTTATCTAAACTTGATGAAAGCATAAAAATAGATGATAAGGAATATAAGCTATATTCTAATATTTGCAAGGATTACATTTCCGATGGATATAAAAATATAATTTCATTTGAAAAAGAATATATGCCAATTTTTACATATAGAGTTGAAGATGTAATTGTTAAAAAGTTTATATGTATGGAATATGGAAAAAATACTACTGTTGTGTATTATTATATAAAAAATCAAAATAGTAATACAAAGATTACTCTTGCGCCAATTGTGAATTGCAGGGATTTTCACAGTGTTAATAATAAAGAGCATATAAATCTAATGCAAGATATAAGAAATAACAAAGTTAAAATGGTTGTAAATGACAATACACAACATCCAATTTATATGAATTTATCAGATGGAACATATATTAAACATGATGGCGATATGTTTAGAGGAATGTACTACATAGAAGAGGAAAAACGTGGACAAGAAGCAGTTGAAAACCATGTAGTACCTGGTAGATACGAAGTAGAGCTTGCACCAAATGAAGAAAAATATATTACATTTGTGTGCTCTTTGGAAGAAAATATCGAAGAAAAAGATGGAAGAGAAATTATAAGTAAAGAAGTAATAAGATTTAGTGAGCTTACATATGATAGTGAACTTTTAGATGCAAAAGTAAAAGAAAGTACAAATCCTGAATATGTAAGTTTGGTAAAAGAATATATTACTGCATCAGATAATTTTGTTGTGTATAGACCTTCTTTTGCTTTATATACACTTATTGCAGGATATCCATGGTTTTTAGATTGGGGACGTGATAGTTTAATTTCTTTTGAAGGTTTACTTTTGAAATCAAAAAGATACAATGTTGCAAGAGAGGTCTTACTTACATGTATTAGAGATATGAAATATGGATTAATTCCAAATGGATATTCCGGATATGACAATAGACCTTTATATAATAGTGCTGATGCGTCACTGCTATTATTTGAGCAAGTAAAAAAATATATAAATTATACAGGAGAATATGAATGGATTAGAGATAATATTTATCCATCTCTAGAGAAAATAATTGAAGCGTATACAGGAAAAATTGATATAGATGGAAACAATATTTATATGGATGATGATTATTTAATTTCTTCTGGAACAGAAAATATACAAAATACATGGATGGATGCAAAAATAGGAGATTATGTTGTTACTCCAAGAAATGGAAAAGCAGTTGAAATAAATAGCATGTGGTACAATGCTTTAAAAATAATGGAAGAGCTTACAATTCTTACAAAAGGAAAAAAAGATGCAAAAAAATATGCTGATATGGCAGAAAGATGCAAAGATTCATTTGAAGCTAAATTTTATAATAAACGTAGAAAATGCTTATATGATGTACTTGGAGATAGCAAAATAAGACCAAATCAATTGTTTAGTTTATCACTTTCATATCCTGTAATAGATCCAAGTTCAGAGATTGCAAATGATATTATAAGTACAGTGGAAAAAAAGTTACTTACACCATATGGACTTAAAACACTTGCAAAAGGTGAAGAAGGATACAAGGAAAGCTATGAGGGAGATATGGTTAAAAGAGATATGAGTTATCATCAAGGAACAATATGGCCATGGCTTTTAGGTTTATATTATGATGCGTTAAATAATATGATTAAATCAGAAAAAAAGAAATCAATAAAGCAAGAACTAGAGAAAAAGAAGCAAGAATTTAAGGAAGAGGTAAGAAAAACATTTGTGCAAGAAATGAATGAAAATAGCACAGTTGGAAATATAAGAGAATTATATTCTAAAATAGGAAAAGACTACAAACCAGATGGTACATTTGCGCAAGCATGGAGTGTTTCTGAGATATTTAGAATTATATTATAACAAATGAAATAATTTATGGAGGCAGACATTTTGAGAATTTTAGGAATAGATCCTGGGTTTGCAATTACAGGATACAGTATTATAGATTACATAGGAAACAAATTTAAACTTATAACTTCAGGAGCAGTTTTGACACAGGCAGGAGAGTCATTTCCACTTAGATTGTTAAAGCTAAACAATGATTTAGAGCAAATTATAGACACATACAAGCCTGATGCGATATCTGTTGAGGAATTGTTTTTTAATAATAATGCTAAAACAGCTATAAACGTTGCACAGGCAAGAGGAGTTATATTAGTTGTTGGATGCAGAAAAAATGTTCCAACATACGAATATACACCACTTCAGATAAAGCAATCTGTTGTTGGATATGGTAGAGCAGATAAAATACAAGTTCAAAAAATGGTTAAAGCAATATTAAAAGTTGACAAATTACCAAGACTTGATGATACAACAGATAGCATGGCAGCAGCAATATGCCATGCACATTCTGCTAGATTTTCACAAAAATTATAAAGGAGGACAAGCCAAATGTTATATTTATTATATGGTGAAGAAAGATATTTATTAGAAACAAGATTAAAAAAATTAAAAAAAGAATTTGGAGAAATGATTAATGGAATTAATTTTGTTCAAATAGATGCTGATACAATATCTGAACTTATTTCTGATATTGAAACACCTGCATTTGGTTATCCTACAAAATTAATTGTTGCAAAAAATACAGGATTATTCAAAAAAGAAAAAAGAACGTCAAAGTCAAAAAGTGCAAAAGAAGATAAGAAAAAAGTAAATTCTTTAGAAGAAAAGGTAGCAAACTATATTGATGAGCATAATGAAATTTTTAAAGATGATGTAACGCTTATCTTTGTGGAAGAAGAAGTTGATAAGAATTCGCTATATAAAGTGATAGAAAAATATGGAGAAGTAACAAATTTTGAATTACTTAAAATGCAACAATTGATAGATAATATAAGAAAAATATGTGGTGCATATAAAGTAAATATTGATTTCGATGTAGCAAAATATTTTGTGGAGTCTTGTGGTACAAGTATGCAAGATTTAATAAATGAAATAAGAAAATTAATTGAATTCGCGCGGAGTTGGACGGAAATATAAAAAAGGAAGATATAGACAAACTTTGCATAAAACAATTAGACAGTGTAATATTTGATTTAACAGATAGTCTTGGTAAAAAAGATATATCAAAGGCATTAGAAGTATTAAACAATCTTCTTTATTCAAAAGAGCCAATTCAAAGAATTCTTATCACACTATATAATCATTTTAAAAAACTATATATAGTAAAATTGTCAGAAAGATTTCATAAGGATTTAGCTACAAGTATGAATTTGAAACCTAATCAAATGTTCTTGACAACAAAATATAAAACTCAAGCAAGATATTTTGAAACAAAAGAATTAAGAAGAATATTAGATGAATTGATTAATCTTGATGCGAATTATAAATCTGGATTGATTGATTTAAATATTGGACTTGAGACAATACTTTGCAGGTATTGTTCATAAGGTAAAATAAGTGAATAAAAAATATTATTTTTCAAACACTAAGAACAAAACAATGTTATATAGTGAAAGGAAATGGTATTTTATGATTAATTTTAGAACCGATTTAGCACTTGAAAGAAGAGATTTATACAAAAAAGCACATAATATTTCAGATGAGATACATGGGCTTGAGACAGAAAAAGAAGAAAAGGGAAAAAATATACAAATAACTAGAGTTAAAGTTCTTGATAAGGCAGGAGAAGAAGCTATAAATAAACCTATTGGAAATTATATTACAATAGATGTTAAGAATTTAAAAATTGCATCAGAAGATGAAATTCAAGAAGCATCTGATGTACTTACAAGTGAATTAAAACATTTACTTGAAAAGCACATATCATGTAGTGATTCGATACTTGTTGTGGGACTTGGCAATTTATATGTAACACCAGATGCTTTAGGACCAAAGGTTATAAATGAAATAGATATAACAAGACATTTGCTTGAATATATGCCAGAGGTTCTTGAAGAAAATACAAGAGAAGTAAGCGCAATATCTCCAGGAGTGCTTGGAACAACAGGAATAGAGACTTTAGAAATATTAAAAGGTATTGTGGAAAATGTTAAGCCAAAACTTATAATTATAATTGATGCACTGGCATCAAGGAGCATAGAAAGGATAAGTAGTTCTATTCAACTTGCAGATACAGGAATAGTGCCTGGAGCAGGAGTTGATAATGCAAGAAAAGAGCTTACAAAAGAAACCCTTGGAGTAGATGTAATTGCAATTGGCATACCAACAGTGGTTGAGGCAGCAACAATTGCTGCAGATAGTTTGACACTATTTATAGAAAAAATGCAAGAACAGGCAAAATCAAATGATTTTTTAAATCAACTTCAAGAAGAAGACAAATACGAAATGATAAAAGAGGTGTTATCACCAAGTGACTATAACTTTATAGTTACACCAAAGGAAATAGATAATTTAATTGAAAACATGAAAGACATAGTAGCAAGAGGAATTAATTTTGCAATACAAGAGTAGTAATAAGAAAAGAGGATTCGTAGCCTGAACAGCCAAATATAACTTAGGCCTTGTCACAAAAGAAAAGATATTTTATTTTGCTTACAAAAAGTGAAAAAACAGAGTGAACTGTACTTGACTTGAGATAAGATTAAATAAAAGTACCTTTAAAAATGTGCAAAGTTTGACCAAAAGTGCCTTGAAAAACGTGCAAAGTTCAGACAAAAGTGCCTCTAAAAATGTGCAAAGTTTAATCAAAAGTGCCTCTAAAAACGTGAAAAGATAGAATAAAAGTAGTAATAAAAGATGTAGGATGGAATCAAAAATGGTATTTAGTAGTTTAGAATTTATATTTGTTTTTTTACCAATATTTTTAATTATATATGCATTTGCACCAAAAAAGTATAAAAATTTTATTATACTTTTAGCAAGTATAGTATTTTATACTGTAGGTTCAATAAACCATCCAGAATACATTGCTTTAATACTACTTTCAAGCTTTATAACATACTTTTTAGGCAGATTTACAAAGAAAAATAAATTAGCTTTAATAGTTGGCATATTATATAACACAGGAACTCTTGTCTTTTTTAAATACTATAACTTTATTTTGTCTATTTTGTTTGACTTATTTAAATTAGAGTTTACAAAGATTGATTTAGCACTTCCAATAGGGATAAGCTTTTATACATTCCAACTAATATCATATTTAATTGATGTATATAAACAAAAAACGCCATCTGAAAAGAATTTTTTGAAATTCTTAACATATGTACTTATGTTTCCAAAATTGATTTCAGGACCTATTGTGGATTATTCATCAATTAAATATGATCTAGAATATAGAAAACATTCAAGAGATAAATTTATGCTTGGATGCAAATACTTCATTGTAGGGCTCGCATATAAAGTTCTACTTGCAGATAAGGTAGGGTTACTTTGGAATGAAATACAAACAATAGGAATAGATAGTATTTCAACACCACTTAGCTGGCTTGGTGCATTATCTATTTCACTTCAATTATATTTTGACTTTTATGGTTATTCGTTAATGGCTATTGGAATAGGCCATATAATAGGTTTTGATTTGCCAGAAAATTTTGATAACCCATATTTATCTACAAGTATGACAGAATTTTGGAGAAGGTGGCATATTACATTAAGTCAATGGTTTAGAGATTACATATATATTCCACTTGGAGGAAATAGAAAAGGTAAATTAAAAACCATAAGGAACTTGCTTGTAGTATGGATTTTAACAGGTCTATGGCACGGAGCAAACTACAATTTTCTAATATGGGGTATAGGAATATTTATAATACTTGTAATTGAAAAAATAGGACTTAAAAAGTTATTGGACAAGCATAAATTTGTATCACATATATATATGATATTTTTAATACTAATTATGTGGACAGTTTTTACAGTGACCAATATATCTGAACTTGGTATTATGCTAAGTAAAATGTTTAGTACTTCAACAGGAGTATACGCAATAGATTTTGTAAAATATGCAAAACAATATGGTGCTTTACTCATTGCAGGGGTAATCTGCTGTACAAGCTTGCCACATAAAATATTACTTAAAGATAATGATTCGAATTTAAGATTGATATTATTATTTGTTCTATTTTGGGTATCTATATATTTCTTATACAATGGATTACATAACCCATTTTTGTATTTCCAATTTTAATTATAAAAGGATGTGAAAATATTGAAGAATACGAGTATTTTTATTGTTATTTTAGTAATAAGTGTACTTATAGTAAGTCCATTTATTACTAAGAAGTTGATAGATGAAAATTTAAGAAAAGAAGCAGAAGCGGTAATTGATGATGATTTTAATGGCATAGATGAAATCGTAAAACCTGATGCTTTAAATACAGAAGCAGAAAATTCGGATGTGATTAAGATTGAAAAAGGAAAAGTTAATGAGATAAAAAATAGTGATGCGAAAAATGAAGTAAAAGACGATAAGAAAAATAATAATACTTCATCTTCATCAAATAAACCATCTACAAGCAGTACATCCACTAAAAATAGCAAAGATTATTTTTCTGATGCATTGTTTATAGGAGATTCAAGAACAGTTGGAATTGCTGAATATGGCACTATAAAAAATGCAACATATTTTGCAAATACTGGTATGAGTGTTTATAATATATGGAGTCAAAAAATTGATATTTCATCTATAGGCAAAGTATCACTTGGAGAACTGCTTGATAAGAAAAATTTTGGGAAAGTATATATAATGCTTGGAATAAATGAGATTGGATACAATATGAGCCAAACAGCTAAAAAATACCAAGAACTTTTGAAATATGTAAATACAAAACAACCTAAAGCTATAATTTATTTGCAAGCTAATCTTCATGTTACAAAAGAAAAATCTGACTCAGATAAAACAATAAACAACACGAGGATAAATAAACTCAATAGTGTAATTTCAAAGATGGCTAATAATAAAAATATATTTTATTTAGATGTAAATAGTATTTTTGATGATAGTAGTGGAAATTTAAGAGCAGACTATACATCAGACAAAGTACATATATATGGAAAATATTATAAACAATGGACTGAGTGGATTAGAAAGAATACTAAAAAGTAATTGACTTTTAAATATGAGATTGATAAAATATGAAAAGAATTATCACAAGGAGGAATAATATGAATTTAGCAAATAAATTAACAGTATTTAGAAT
>CAJMLO010000037.1 GCA_905214245.1 uncultured bacterium | reverse complement strand
AAAAATATAAAATTAAGTTATAAATTCAAAAAAATACAAATAAGATTTTGTAAATAAGGTTTAAAAGGGTGTATGATGAAAAGTAAAAAAATAAAAAAAGAAGGGTTCATGAAAGGCGTTGTAATTTTAATGCTTTCTCAAATTTTTATAAAAATAATGGGTCTTATGTATAGAATGTATCTTACAAACAGGGAAGGTTTTGGAGACAAAGGAAATGCTATATATGGTAGTGGATTTCAAATATATGCACTTCTTCTTACAATATCATCAATAGGTGTTCCAAACGCAGTATCAAAAATTGTTTCAGAGAGGGTTGCAATAGGAGATCATAAAGGTGCACACAAAGTATTTAAAATTGCTTTAATTACATTTGGAACAATTGGTTTTCTTTGTTCATTATTTTTATTTTATATGGCAAAAGACATTGCAAATAATTGGATTCAAATTCCGGAAGCAGAAATGAGTTTAACAGCTCTTTCTCCTTCAATATTTTTTGTTTCAATTATTTGTGTTATTAGAGGCTATTTTAATGGCAGGCAATGTATAAAAGTCACTGCGAATTCTCAAACAATAGAGCAAATATTTAAAATGACATTAACAATAATTATTGTTGAAATATTAGCTATAATAAGTGGAACAGATACGAGCATTATGGCTGGTGGAGCAAATCTAGCAACAACTATTTCGTCTATTTTATGTTTTGTTTATTTGTATATCTATTATTCTACAGTAAAAAAAGAAATAGCAAGAGAAGTTAAGGATTCTGTCAATTATAGATATAAAGGAATAATTAAAATTATAAAAGAAATATTATGTGTATCTATTCCAATGTCTTTAACACCAATTCTTTCAACTATTAATAAGAACATTGACTCAGTTACAGTTGTAAGAGGATTAAAAAATTTTATGTCAGAGAGCATGGCAAAAGCAGAATATGGAATATTAACAGGAAAGGTGGATACATTAGTTACAATGCCAATGTCATTTAACATTGCATTTACTACTGCATTGGTTCCAAGTGTATCATCAGCAAAAGCAACAGGTGAATGGGAAAATGCAAAAAAGAGAATTGAATTTTCAATTCTTATTACAATATTAATTGGACTGCCATGCAGTATAGGAATGATAATATTTGCACAGCCGATATTAAACTTACTTTTTCCAAATCAGGTTTCAGGAGCTTTTATTCTTCAAGTAAGTGCTACATCCATATTATTTATTGTATTAGAACAAACTATAAGTGGTGTGCTTCAGGGAATAGGAAAACCAATGGTGCCTGCAATTGCACTTTCAATTGGCGTTATTGTGAAATTTATAATAAATAGTGTACTTATTCCTGTAAATCCAAAAGAATTTTTATTTGGAGGAACATCTGGTGCAGCAATTGCTACAACAATTTGTCATATGATTGCATCTATTATTGATATAAAAATAATGAAAAAATATATCAAACTTGAAATAAATAAAAAAGACTACATTATAAAACCCATTCTTGCATGTATAATGATGGGAATTTGTTCGATTTGTACATATAAAATATTATTAAGTATTATTTCTGAAAAATTGTGTACAATAATATCAATCTTTGTAGCCATTGTAGTTTATATAATGTCAGCATTATGTTTGAAAATTTTTTCAAAATCAAATATGTATATGATACCATTTGGGCAAAAATTATATAAAATACTTCAGTTAGTTGGAATATATGCCGAGTGATGATAGTAAAAAATAATAAATACCTAAATTAAAGAAAAAATAAAACGAAAAAAGAAGGATTTAATCTAACTTTGGCGAATAAAGATAATAGTAGATTGATATTTGGTCTACATATTTGAAAATCTTATAGGAGGTAGTGAAAATGAACAAATCAGAATTAATCGCAGCTATGGCAGATAAAACAGGAGAAACAAAGAAAAATGCAGAAGCATCTTTAAATGCATTAATCGATGTTATAACAGAAGCATTAGTTAAAGGAGATAAAGTTCAATTAGTTGGATTTGGATCTTTCGAAGTAAGAAAAAGAGCTGCTAGAAAAGGTAGAAACCCACAAACTAAAGAAGAAATCAAAATACCTGCTTCTAAAGCACCTGTATTCAAAGCTGGAAAAGCATTAAAAGATTTAGTAAATAACAAATAAGACTGAAATTTATATAAATATATGAATTCATATAAAGATATGGGAAGCGTAATCCTGTATCTTTTTTATTGCAAATAGAACTTTTGAAATTTTTTACTTTTGTGAAAGGCTTAAACTAGCCTGAGCTGTAGATATTTGTGATGTGGAGTTGTACATGTTGAAAAACTATTTTTTATGGTATGCATCATATTTGAAAAAAATATTTAAAGTTCCTGATACTTGCAGGACTTAAAATCCTGCAGATATGAGCAATAAAAAAATAAATCCTAAAGTTCAACAAACTGGAAAATTCAATTGAAATGCTAGCAAAATGCAATAAATCCAAAAAAAATAAAAAAAGTATTGACAAATTATTACTTATCGTATTATAATAATTCTTGTCAGTTCAAATAAATGCAGATGTGGCGGAACTGGCAGACGCACAGGACTTAAAATCCTGCGGTTGAATAAACCGTGCCGGTTCGATTCCGGCCATCTGCACCAAATAAAAGACTTTATAATTATTGAAATATCAGTAGTTATAAAGTCTTTTATTTTTAGAATTAATGCAATAGGTATGCAATAGACTATTTATTTTATCTTTTCAAGTTCCTGTTTCATAAAATCTATTGATACAGATGTATATATATCATTAGTTATATTGCTTCCTTCAACATGTCCAACTAAAGACTGCAAAACAACTAAAGGCATACCTTGTTCTTGGCATCTAGTTATAAATGTATGTCTTAAATTGTGTGTAGACAAACTAAAATCACATATATGATATTTCTTGTTTAATCTACTTAAAAAAGAATTTATTTCGTATGGTTTTATAAAATCGTTGTCATTATAATCCCAAAATAAAAGATTATACATATTTGTTATTTTTTCGTTTAACAATTTATTTATTATAGTTCTTATGCATGGTTTCATAGGAAAGGTTCTTTTGCCTCTGTCTATCCCTGTTTTTTTGTCGTATGTCTTGGTGTGTAATCCCATGATAACTTTATTGTTTTTGTCTTTAGATAATGTCCTATATACGGTTATCGTATTAGCGGTTAAATCAATACAATCTTTTGACAAAGCAAGAACTTCTCCTATTCGCATTCCAGTATATAATTGTAGCAATATAATATCGTTATATTTTGGATTTGAGCTGTTTTTTAGACAAGAATGTAAATTTTGTTCTTCTTTGATTGAAAGTGCCTCTATGGTAATTTGTGGCGATTTTGAGATAGGTTTTGTTAGTGTCTCATCTTCCATTATATTGTACATGATTTTTCTACGAGAATATGCAATCTTAAATGCTTTTTTTAATAATCTCCATATTTTATCTATACAACTTTTGCTGTACTTTCTTATATTACTTTTTGAATTTTCTATATCTTCAACTGTAATTTTCTGAATAGGTTTATATATAAAGGAATTACAACATGATTTTATTTGACTGAGTGTTTCTAAATCTCTCTTGTAAGAGGTTTCTTCTGTTATTCCGTCTTCTAATTTTTGTTTAATATGTTGTTCTAAAATGTCATGAAGAGCAATATCGCTTGTTACAATATAAGAACCACTATATATATCATTTTTCAATTTAGTTACTCTTGCTTTAAAATCTCGAGTAGTTTCTTTTTTCTTTTGCTTCATAGTTTGTCTTTTTCCTTGTGTATCATAATATTGAAATATCCAGCATTTTAATTTATCACTATAATATAAACTGCCTTCTCCGTTTCCAACTGATTTTGTTTTTTTGTTTTTTCTTTCCATAATAAAAATACCTCCATTTTTCAATAAATTTTTAATAAACTATTGAAAAGTGAAGGTTTTTTCTATATAATAATACCAATCACTTTCAATAGTGGGGAAGGAATAAATGTATCGGTTCGTGGTAAAATTGATTACATCTATTCCTTTTTTGTTTAATTTTTACAATCTAACATAATTTCATTTCCTTGAACATATCCTTGGATATAATTATTTTTCCCTAATGTAAATCTGTAATCATTAATATTATTATAAATTTTTTGTAAATCATTTTCGGTAATTGTAGAGTCAAATATCTGACAAGAAATTTTAAGAAATTCTTTTTTGATATTTATATTTGAAATGCTAGTATAAATTCTTAAGTTACAAGAATTTGATAACGAAAATGAAGAATAATCTATAATATCAATAATATTATTATCTAAAGTTCCGGTTTCAGCTAAAGCATCTTTAAAAGCATAAAGTCTAAATTCTGTTCTGTAATGACTACTTGCTCTATCGTGCAAATCAAAATATGATAAATTTTCAATAGTATGGCTCGATAATTCATTGAATTTTGATAAATAATCATCTATATGTGAAATAGTATTTGTTGGTGTTTGATTAATTTCTGTATTAAGCTTTTCTTTATTCGGACTTTGAAATATATCAGCAAAAACAATAATTATTGCAAAAAACAAAAATATTATAATTAGTAAAAATCTAAATTTTCTTTTCATAATGTAAGCCTTTCTCTAAATTAATATACCATATTTTTCGACATAGAAATTAATACAGTCAATCATATATTTACAATCTACACTAAAGTAGTCTGCTAATTCATACAAATTAAAACCTTGTATGAGTTTTTCTTTTAATTTTTGAAGCGGAACTAAAACAGAATAAGCCCACTTCATTGCTCTATATTCACATTTTTTCTTTTGCGTGCTATCAGAATTAAGATAGTATAATGCGTTGCAATAATAATGGCCAAGTTCTTCGGCTAAAATTTCTTTTTCTTCAGTACTATTGTTTATCTGTTTATTATCTAAAGCAATATAATAGTTATTTTCAATTTCAAATATTCTAGCCTTAGTATTAGTCCAATTGTAGTTTAAAATGTCTATATTTTCATTTTCAGCTATTTTATACATATCTAAAACATTCATATTATCCCTCGTTATTTTTTCTCATTATTTTTCTTATTTCTAATAAATTCAACAAATCTATTTATTTCTTTAATATCGTTCTCATCAAGTCCTTCTGTGTTGTATCCATCATGTGAAGCAAATCGAAAATTATCATTTAAAGATATATCATCGTCAAGTAGTTCATCGAGTGTAATCTTAAAAAAATCTGCTAATTTTCTTGATGTACTCAATCTAATGTCATTAACATCACCATCAAAAATACTCTTTAAAGTAGTATATGGAATAGTAGTTTCTCTTGATAATTGAGAAATATTTTTAATATTATTTTTTTTCATTAAAAATTGCAATTTTTGTATTAAATCCATTTTTTTCATCCTTTCAATTAGCATTATAACAAATATTTTAATGATTGTAAATAAAAATTTACGAAAAAATGTAAAAAAACTATTGACAACTTACGAAAATTCGTATATTATTGTATCATAAATTACGAAAAAACGTAAAAGGAGGTGACAAAATGTTTGAAAATTTAAAAGCTGAAATGGCAAGAAGTGGTTTGACTATTATGGACATTTCGAAAGATAAAGAATTGGATTTGTCTTATGAAACACTTAGAAATAAATTTTCTGGAAAAACAGAGTGGAACAAAAGAGAAATGTTTTTATTAAAGAAAAAATATTTTAATGATAAAACAATAGAATATTTATTTGAACAAAACTAACCACGAACCGATACAAAAGGAAGGAGAAGAGTATGAATATAAATGAAGCAGTAAAAAAGAGCTTGATAACTAAAAAAGCTATAAGCAGACGAGAATATGAAAATGGAAGTTTTTTAATTCCAACTAATAACGTTAATAGTCTAGTAGCTTTATGTTCAGAAAAAAGATTACCTTGTAGAGGTTGGCAACCTTTTGCAGATGACTTAATTGCAGATGATTGGTATGTCACAGATATAAGTTATGAACATTCAATATTGGATTATTCGAAAAGAAGTATAAGAAAAGCCATAGATATTTGAAGCATCTATAGCTAAATGGAAATAAATTATGGTATGAACTTCGTAATAAAGTCTGTAAGTTCAATAATTCCGTTTTTAAAACGATTTTCCATGTAGATAATTCCTTCGTTAGTAAGGTATATATCATTAGCAATATCATCACCAGAAGTACATTCTAACAAGCCTTTAGAGTGTAACTCCCAACAAGTAGTTGCTACATCATCTTTCGACCAAGTATTTAATAGTGTTTCTTGTAATTCATCTGATGAGCTTATCAAACGAGCATCAGATTTTGAGGAACCATTTTTAACCTTTTCGAGATAATGTTTATACAAACTACAAATAAAAAGGTCATTATCTTTAGATAATTGAATATCAGACATTATAATCACCACCTTTTGAAAAAATTATATCAGGTGGAAATCAAAAAGTAAAGGAGTGAGAATATGGAAGAAAAAATATTTGAAGAGCAAAAAAGAACTAATGAATTACTTGAAAAACTAATAAATCAAAATAATCAGGAAAACGAACTATTAACAGTAGAGCAAGTACACAAAGAATATAACATTGGCATTAATATGGTGAGAAAAATGTTTAATGATCCAGAGCTTGCAGTACAAAAATATACGGTTCCTTTTAAAGTTTCAAGAAAGTCAATCCAAAATTATTTACAAGTAAGACATGATTATTTATGTGAAGGGTAGGTGAAACAAATGAGTAAAAGAGAAAAACAATTTTATTGTAGAGTAGGACAAGCAGTATGCAACGCAACAGGAGCAATTTTATTTGTTACTGTACCAATTGCATTTTGTGGATTAGCACAGTGTATATGTAACATTATTTTATAAGAGAGGGAGAAGTACAATGGATAAATTAGACAAAATCTATATATGGCACATTATAACATTAGCAAAGATGAAATTAAATTTGAAAGGATTAAAGAAGGGGTGAGAATATGGAGTACATAGTATTATTTACAATTGGAGTATTTTGTGGAATTGCAACATCGGCCTACATATATACAACAGAATTAAACAAAAAAGAAAGATTAGTATTAAATCAAAAGGCGATGATAAAAAACAGAGATGCAATAATTGATGAACAAAACAAAATAGTAAATAAAATAAAAAGAATATTAAAAGCTGACAAAATTTTTACAGAAAAATTCGACGAAATAAAAGAACTATTTGAAGAAGCCAATCAAACAAATAGTTCTAATAAATAAAAATTTATCAAAAAGTATATGTTTATTTTAGCATATGAAGAAAGGAATGTCAAATGAGTAATTTATATGAATTAAAAAGTAATCTGTTTCAGGTTGTGATGTAAATGAATAGTGTAGGAATATTACAAGATATATCAATAGACTATAAAACAAATAAACCTAAAATAACATTGCTGTTAGAACAACGAGAATCGATTTTTAGTTTGGAAGATATAAAAGACAGCAAACTATCCATTGAAATAAAAAAATACCGTAAATCACGAAGTCTTGATGCAAATAGATACTTTTGGAAACTACTACAAGAAGTTTGCGAATATAAGAACATAGATACTATAGCAGAATATAAAAGAAGAGTGAAAGAACTAGGAATATTTAAACAATTTAAAATAATGACACAAGATGTGAAAACTTTTCAAAAGGTTTGGGCAGATAGAGGAATAGCTTGGTTTTGTGAAGTTGCAGATACTACTTACATAGGAAATGTGGAATTTAAAATAATCAATGCCTATTATGGTTCAAGTTCATATAATACGAAACAAATGAGTAGATTAATAGACAATTTAGTACAAGATTGTAAAGCAATAGGACTAGAAACTAAAACACAAGCGGAAATAGATAGTTTGTTAAGGCAATGGGATTGTGGTACTAGATAGCAACGGCTATAAATTAAGCTAGTGCCACAAAGGCCCCTTAAAAGAGGTGAGGAAATGATAGTAAAAAATTTAAGTAGTTCATTTAATCCAGTACCAAAAATCAGACAGAAAAGCGGACAGAAGCGGATTAATAAAAAAAAGTAAAAAACTAGCAAAATTAGAAAGGCAAAGAGATAAAGATATAGTTAAAGAAGGAATATGCGAGTTTTGTGGTAAATACTCAAAACGACTAGATCCACACGAGATATTTGGGGGAAGTAACAGAAAAAGAAGCATTAAACATAAATTTGTAAAACTAATATGTCCTGAATGTCATTCTAATGAAGCAATAATAAATCAATTAAGAATAGACACACAAAAAGAGTATGAGAAAACTCATACTAGACAAGAATTTATAGATTTAATAGGAAAAAATTATATTAGGAGGAATGAAAATGATAATTATAACAATATTAGTTGAGATAATGATATTAGTAGGAGCCTGTATCTTTGCATACTTAGCTGATGATAGATATGAATTAGGATGGGGCATTTTATCAGGAATACTTTGGATAGCACTTTTAATTGTTCCATTCGTAATAGGAGGATTGCATGGATATATAGATTATAAGCCAAGCAGTGATAAAGATTTAGCAAGAATAACATCAGTAACACAAGAACAAGATGCATTCAAAACATACTACAAAGTAGAAGTTGAATACTTAACAAATACACCAACGCAAGAAGGAATGATACAAAATAAAAACATAGAAAAAGATACATTTTATTGCTATTACGAAGATAAAGAATTGATAAATAAACTAAAAGATAATATGTATAAAGAATTATGGATAATTAGTGGTCGTAAAGGTGGATACGAAAATTTTAAAGATTTTGGTACACAACTAATTAAGGACATAGAATTAAAAGAAGATTAAAGACAACAAGGGCTAGGCACAAACTTAGCCCTTTATTTTACGAAAGGAAAGACATATGGCGAGAGATAGTTTTATATTTTATAGAAGTTTCTATGAAGCAATAAAAGAAGTTCCAGAAGACGCACAATTGCAAATATATAAAGCAATTTCTATATATGCATTAGAGCAAGAAGAAATTGAACTAACTGGAATAGCAAGAGCAATATTTTCATTAGTAAAACCTCAATTGGATGCAAATTATAAAAAATATGAAAATGGAAAGCAAACTAAAAACAAAATGAAAGCAAAAGATAAGCAAAACGAAAGCAAAATAGAAACTAATGTAAATGATAATGAAAATGTAAATGTAAATGTAAATGATAATGAAAATAATAATGACAATGTAGACGACAGTCGTGTTAAAGGAATATTAAACAATTGGTTTAAAAAAGGCATAAAAAGCGTTTTAGAAGCAGAAAAAGAAGATGCAAACTATAAAAAATCAGGAAATAATCAAAAAACAAAGAGCTACAATAACTATTCACAAAGAGAAGATATAGATTTTAATAAATTATATACAAATTTAGGAGAGTGATAACAAATGAATACAATAACAAGACAAACAAGGCAAATGTCATTTGATGACATACAAGATAAAGAAAAAATAAGATACATACAAATTCTAAATAGATTAGATAAGCCTAAAACGGCGAAAGAGCTTGCAATAGAATTATTTGATTTAGGTTATACAAATACAACAAAAAGAAATACATGTGCACCGAGATTAACGGAATTAGAGAAAATGGGGTATGTAAGGACGGTAAACAAGAAAAAATGTGAATATACTGGAAAAACAGTGGCTGTATATGAGAGAACAGAAAAAGGATATATTGCAATTAATATGCAACATATACCACGAATTGATTAGGAGGGCTTTATGCAACAATTAAAAGACATGAGAGGTATTTGTAAATATTGCATAGGCTGTTTGAGGTTAGAAGATGAGAATTTTCAGAGCAAATACAGATGTAAAGATTTTGAAGCTAATCAAGTAAATTGGGAACAACTAATCAGAGAGGAACTAAGGAAGAGAAAGTGACAACGGAAGAATTTTTAATTGAAATGAAGAGCTTTTTTGAAAATATAAACGAGTTAAAAGTGACTTTAGAAGAGCAAATCAAAGAAACAGAATGTGCAAGAAATGATTTATTGCATGAATTAGAACTAGCGAACCTCAATGCTGTAGAGATGACAAAGGTAGCTAAAACACTAAAAAAGGTTTTAAAAGAACGTAGAGCATATAAAGATGAGCTAAACAAGGTAATGACATTAAAGGGATTTACAGACAAGTATAACAATAAATTAATAGTGGGAGATATAATACTTGCTTTAAAAAATCTGAGGACATTAGAGAAAAATAAAGAAAACAGGAAATATAAACCAAGAAGGATAACGAATCTGAAATGTGCGGAGGCAAAAGATGAACAAATACAGAAATAAAAAGGTAATAGTAGATAATATAAGGTTTGATAGTAATCTTGAAGCAACAAGATATAGAGAGCTAAAGCTATTACAAAGAGCGAAAGAGATAAGTAATTTAAGACTGCAAGTACCGTTTGTATTGCAAGAAGGATTTAAGAAAAACGGCAAAACATATCAAGCAATAAAGTACATAGCAGACTTCGTTTATGAAGAAAAAGGACGAACTATTGTGGAAGATACCAAAGGAATAAAAACAGATGTATTTAAGATAAAACAAAAGATATTTGAAAAAGTTTATCCAGATTTTGAATTAAGGATAATTAGATGAAGATTATAAAACAGGAGAAAAACATGAAAAGAATATGTAGTATGTGTGGATCATACAAAGAAGAAAAAGAATTTAGATATATGAAAAAACAAGACAGATATAATTGTTATTGTAAAGATTGTGAAAAATTATACAACAAAGAATATCAGAGAATTTATAGAGAAAGAAAAAGAATAGCTAATTGCTATAAAGTAGGAGGAGAAGATGAATAGAAAATATTATAAGAGAATAAACAATTTAGATATAGCTGTAGAAAAAACAAATCATAAATATGTAATGATAAATCAATGGTCAGTAGATAACAGCCACAAATGGGGAATTGCAAGTTTTGAATACAATGAAGATGAAGACTATTGGTATTTACAAACTTATGGAAATTTTAAACCTAATGTAGATTGGTATGATTTTGGTTGTTTAGTACAATTAGGTTATAAATGGATTAAAGATGGTTGCTTATACGATAATCCAGAATTATTAGGAGGAGAATAGATATGTTAAAAATAAGAGATGATGTAGATTTAA
>CAJMLO010000036.1 GCA_905214245.1 uncultured bacterium | reverse complement strand
TCATGTAAATTTTATTACTATTAGTTACAACCATATTCTATCAATACCATCTGCAGTTGTCAATAATTTCTTTGAACTTTCTTACCTATTTTTAAGTTTCAAATAAATACTATATTACATTCTAGTTATAAATTTTGCAAAAACACTAATACTAAATTTTAAATTTGGTGCTAATGCAATAAAAATTTTTAAGATATTTTCAAAAATATAACTTTGTAACACAAATGTAATATTTTTTCTGTTTATTTTTGTCAAAATATGTGATACAATGTATTAAATTATTTTAACAAAGGAAAGGATGAACAATTATGCAATTTAACAAATGCAGTCGTTGTGGATGTTTTTTTATGACAAATGATAGCGTATGTCCTAATTGCAAACCAAAGGACATGTGCGATATTAATACACTAAAAAATTATTTAGAGGATGTAAACCCAGATTGTTCTATTGAAGATATTTCTGCAAACACTGGAATTTCAACTAAAAATATACATAGATTATTTTGTTCTGATGATTTTGCAAATTTCAATTTTAACAATGGTCCAAAAATGGAGCTTTAAATAATGTTGCAATTTTCGAAAGACAAAGTTCTGTATGCACTTATACCAAATTTATAAAAATTAATAAGTTTTTTAAAGAAGTTGCTATTTTATTATAGCAACTTCTTCTAATTTTTCTACAGCCTGTTTTGCTTTTTTCTCATCATTTGCATGAATATATGCAATTATATCTCCTTGTTTTACGGCCTTTCCAACTTTCTTTTCAAATACAATTCCTACACTATTGTCGATTTTATCTTCTTTTCTTATTCTTCCTGCACCTAAAAATACTGATAATTTTCCAATTTCTTCTGCTTTTAAGCTTTCTATTTTTCCATCTTTTTTTGCAATTACTTTTTCTATATATCTTGCTTTTTCAAATTTTTCTGGATGCTCTATATATGTCTCGTCTCCACCTTGTTGTTTTACAAGTTGTTTAAATTTTTCAAGTGCTTTTTTGTTTTGAATTACTTCTAACATTTTTTGTTTATTTTCCTCTAAATTGTCTCCTTTTCCTGCAAGTTTTATCATATTACTTCCAAGTTCAAGTACAACTTCTTTTACATCTTCACACATATTTCCATTTAAAAATTCTATTGCTTCTATTACTTCAAGTGTATTTCCAACACATTTTCCTAGTGGTTGCTCCATAGGTGTTAAAATACAAACTGTCTCTCTTCCAGCAAGTTCTCCTATTTTTGTCATTATACTTGCAAGTTCCTCTGCTCTTTCTTTTGTTTTCATAAATGCTCCACTTCCATATGTAACATCAAGAACAATTTTATCAGCACCAGATGCAATTTTTTTACTCATTATGCTTGATGCTATAAGTGGGATACTTTCTGTTGCAGAAATTGTGTCACGAAGTGCATATATTTTTTTATCTGCAGGTGCAAGATTCATTGTTTGCGTCATTAAGCTTATTCCTATTTCTTTTACGTTTTTCTTAAATTCTTCTATGCTTAAATCTACTCTATATCCAGGTATTGCCTCCAATTTATCTGCAGTTCCACCTGTATATCCAAGACCTCTTCCTGACATTTTTGCAACAGGTATCCCAAGTGATGCAATTATTGGCATAAGTATAAGTGTTACCTTGTCTCCTACTCCTCCTGTACTATGTTTATCAACAACTGTCCCAAGGTCAGACAAATCAAGCATATCTCCCGAATTTGCCATTGCTATTGTAAGCTCCTTTGTTTCTTCTTCATTCATTCCATTTATATATATTGCCATAACAAGTGCTGCTGCTTGATAATCTGTTATATTTCCTTTTGTATATTCATTTACAAAGTAATTTATTTCTTCATTTGTAAGCTCTTTCTTATCTCTTTTTTTTGCAATTATATCTTGTATGTTCATATTTTTCTATCCCTTCTAGAACAAAGCGACTTTAGGTCGCACTTTGTTCTCACCGATTTAAGTTTCTACCTTTGTTTAAATAAAATTTTTAACAAATGTTTTTCTATGAAGTGGGCATATTCCATATTGCTTTATTGCAGAAATATGCATTGCTGTTCCATACCCTTTGTGTTTTGCAAATCCATACTCTGGATAAACTTCATCCCATTGTCTCATAATTCTATCCCTTGTTACCTTTGCAATGATTGATGCAGCAGCAATTGAGTAGCTTTTTGCATCTCCTTTTATAATTGATTGATATGGAATATGGTCTGTATCAATTTTTGTTAATGCATCTACAAGTATTATTTCTGGCTTTTCTATCCCTCTATTTTTTTCTTTTAGATTTTTTTCAAGTTCTTTTATACAAAGTGTTAATCCTTCTTTTGTTGCATTAAGTATATTTATTCTATCAATTTCATTTTGGTCAATTATCCCAACACCATATGCAACAGCTTCCTCAATAATTTGTTCATATAGTTTTTCTCTTTTCTTTTCTGAAACTTTTTTAGAATCATTTACTCCTTCTATCATTGAACCTTCTGGCATTATTACACTTGCAACTACTACTGGCCCTGCAAGTGGTCCTCTTCCAGCTTCATCAATACCGCAAATGCTTTTTACACCTTTTTGATATAACTCTCTTTCTATTTTTTGTATTTCTTGTAATCTTAATAATTCTTTTTCTGTCATTTGCTTTCTCCTTATTATTTTACCTTTTCTATGTCTGATAATTTGTACAATATGTTTCCATCTTTATCTTTTATTCCTGATGTATAAATAATTTCATTACTATTGTATTCAACAATATAATTTCCTTGTTTTTGATTTCTTACCGAAAGTTCTAATTCATCTAAATTATTATCATCTAGAATATAGTAATTATTTTCTTTTTTTAATTCTATAATTCCATGTTCTTCAAGTTTTTTTATATCTTCATTTTCATCATTTTCTATTTTATTTCCAATATATTTAGCATCTTTTTCCTTTATCTTAACTTTTTGTGCAACAATGCTTGTTTTCGCCTCTATCAATAACATATCTGTTTTTATTGTTTCAAATTGTTCGCTATCAACTTCTTTTTTTGCATATTTTAGTACACCATATATGATAATTCCTATTACTAATATTATAAATAAAATACCTGCATACACTCTGCCATATCCTTTTCTCATGTACTTTCCTCCTCGCAACTATTATATATGCATTTTTTCATTTTTTCAATAGCAAGAACAAACAAAAATCCACTCGCAAAATTGCAAATGGACTTTTATTCTAATTATTTAATCTACATTGCTCTTCTATATAATTCAATAAATTCTTCTTTTGAAACATCTCTTGGATTTCCTGGTTTGCAAGGATCTTGCATTGCTTTTTCTGCAAGCATTTCAAAATCTTCTTCTTTTGCTCCATAATCTTTTATTGTTTGTGTAATTCCAACAGATTTAGAAAGTTCACTAATCATCCATACAAATGTATTTATCACATCTTGGTCATTTAGATGCTCTGCATCTGGTCTACCAATCTCACATAAAATCTCCCTAAATCTTTGAGCTGTTGCTGGATCTTCTCCATTAAATCTCATTACTGTTGGAAGTAACATAGCATTTGCAATTCCATGAGGTGTATCATATACAGCACCTAATTGGTGTGCCATTGAGTGAACTATTCCAAGGCCTACATTTGAGAATCCCATTCCTGCTATATATTGAGCCATTCCCATCATTTCAACTGCTTTTGGATCTTTTTCATTTACAGCCGGTGTTAAATTTTTGAATATTAATTTTATAGCTTTCATATGGAACATATCTGACATTTCATTATGAGCTTTTGTTATATATCCTTCAACAGCATGTGTTAATGCGTCCATTCCTGTTGCAGCTGCAAGTAATTTTGGCATTGAAGCCATAAGTTCAGAGTCGATAATTGCAACAATTGGTATATCATTAGGATCAACACATACCATTTTAATTTTTCTTTCTTCGTCAGTTATAACATAATTTATTGTAACCTCTGATGCAGTTCCAGCTGTTGTAGGAAGTGCAATCATTGGCATACCTTTATTTACAGTATTTGATAGTCCATTTAATGATTTAATATCAGCTCTATCTGGGTTTGTCATAACAATGGAAACTCCTTTTGCAGTATCCATACTTGAACCACCGCCAACTGCAACAATTACATCTGCTCCAGATTCTTTGCAAGCTTCTACACCATCTGTTACATTTTTAATTGTAGGATTTGGCTTAATTTCATCATAAAGTGAGTAGTCAATTCCTGCATCTTTAAATAATTTTTCTATTTTTGCTACAACTCCTGCTTCTACTAAAGGCTTATCACTTACTAAAAAAACCTTTTTGAATTTTCTCTTTTGTATTTCCTCTACTAAAACCTCTCTGGCATTATTTCCAAAATATGAAGTTTCATTTAAAACAAATCTTATTGACATTTTATCAGTCCTCCTTGGTAATTTTTCTAAATTATATCAGTCAAATAAATTAAAATCAATAAATTTCTATATTTAATCAAAATATTTTCACATTTTTTTCACAAACCTATTGTATGATATGTATAGTTTAGGTTAATATATTGTTAAAGAAATTTATGGAGGTTTTATCAATGGAAGAAAATAATAACGAAAACAAACAAGAAAACAATAAAGAATTTAAAACAGCAACTCCTTTGGAGAGTAAACAATACAAAGTGTTTGAACAACCAAAAAAGGAAAAAAAATCATCTACTGGTTTTGGTAAAACAGTAGCACTACCTTTTTTATGTGGTGTACTAGGCGCTGGTATCGTTGTAGGTAGCTGTGTTGGTGTCCCAGGAATAAGAGACGAACTATTAAAACAAATGGTAGGAACAACAAGTAATTCATCTACAAGTACATCTTCATCAACAGGTGAGCTTAATACAAAATTACTTTCACTTGCAGGTTATTCTGATACGGCTGTTTCAGTTGCATCAAAAGTAAAGCCTTCTATTGTTGGAATTAGCGTAGAATACTCAGTTAGTTCAATATTTAATAGAGGTTCATCAACTGCAAAAGCAGAAGGTTCTGGAGTAATTATAAGCTCTGATGGATATATTTTAACAAATAATCATGTTGTAAATTCAACATCTTCAAGTTCTTCATCATATTATGAAATTGAAAAAGCAAATAAAGTTACTGTAAAATTATTTAATGATGATAAAGAATATGAAGCAAAAATAGTTGGTACAGACTCACAAACAGATCTTGCAGTTATAAAAATTGATAAAACAGATTTAACAGCTGCAACACTTGGAGATTCAAGTAGTGTTCAAGTTGGAGAATTCTGTATGGCAGTTGGTAATTCATTAGGTCTTGGAGATACTGTAACATGTGGAGTTGTAAGTGCTGTAAATCGTAAGGTAACAGATTCAGACAACAATACTTATACAGCTATTCAAACAGATGCTGCTATCAACTCAGGAAATAGTGGTGGAGCTTTAGTAAATAGCAAAGGTGAAGTTATAGGTATCAACACACTAAAAATTGCAGGAACTGGTGTTGAAGGCGTTGGTTTTGCAATTCCTATTAACTCTACAAAAACAATTTATGAACAATTAATTCAATATAATAAAGTAAAAAGACCATATATCGGTATTGGTGGAATCAACTTAGATGAATCAACAGCAAAAACTAATAACCTTGTTGTTGGTGTATATGTTAAAACAATTGAAGATTTTTCTGCTGGCGAAAAAGCTGGAATTAAAATTGGAGATGTAATAACAGAAGCTGATGGAACAAAAATAACAACAATGGATGAACTTAATGAGATTAAAAACAAAAAGAATATTGGAGATACACTTAAATTGAAAGTATATCGTGACGGAAAATATAAAGACATAACAGTTACTCTTCAAGAACAACCATAGAATTTAAATCACCTTCTTTTAAATAAATTTGTAAATATAGGTAAATTAAATATTTACCTATATTTTTTTATATACTAGGAAATTACTCATTTCCTAGTATATAAAAATGCTACAATCGCTATTGCCTTTGAGATTTTCTCCTTTTAGTCGAAAACTCAAATCGGCTTTGGACAAAGGGCGACCTAAAGTCGCTTTGTTCTATACCAGGAGTAAATATCTTCTCTACTAATATGCAAAGATTCTACTACAACTTAGCCTTTTAATATTTTAATTTTATTTGCTATTAAGTCACATTTCGTTCACACAATGTTCAAATTCATTCTGTATAATAAGCACATAGTTGATAAACAATTACTCCATTTATCAACTATATATAAGTAAAACATCCCCTTTTATTTTCAAAAGCATCTACTGTTTAAGTAGTTGCTTTTTTACGTATACAAGAAAATAAAAAGTTTACTTATATATAAAAATGCTACAATTGTTATTATTTTCTAGTTCTTCTCATTTCAGTCGAAACTTCAAATAGAAAAAATCCCCCATAAAATGAGGGATTTTTATAACTTATATATAACGAACTTAAGCTAATTCAACTACTGCTCCAACTTCTGTAAATTTAGCTTTTAATTCTTCAGCTTCTTCTTTAGAAGCTCCTTCTTTAACTGTTTTAGGTGCTCCATCAACTAAATCTTTAGCTTCTTTTAATCCTAATCCTGTAGCGTCTCTAACTACTTTGATAACTTGGATTTTGTTAGCTCCTGCTTCTTTTAATACAACATCAAATGATGTTTTTTCTTCAGCTGCTGCAGCTGCACCAGCTACTGGAGCTGCAACTGCTGCTGCAGATACTCCATATTTTTCTTCAATTCCTTTTACTAATTCTGATAATTCAACAACTGTTAAAGTGTCGATTGTCTCTAATAATTCATCTATTTTTGCCATTTTAAATATCCTCCTTATAATTTATAATTAATTTGCAAACCGGCACGTTTGCTTTTTACGTTTTTATTGAATTTAATTTTAAGCAAATTTAACAAGGCAACCTAGCAGAAATTTTTGAAACTATACGTTTGTATGTTGAAAAAATTTTATGCGAAGGTTAACACAGTTAAATGCAGGTTAAAATTAAATTATGCGTTTTCTTTTTGGCTTTTAACAGCATCCAACGCAACAGCAAGTTTTGTAATATTTCCAAGCAATGCTCCAGCAAGTTGTGCAAGAAGTTCTTGTCTTGATGGAAGTTTTGCAAGTGTAATAATTTCTTCTGCTGTCATTACTTTACCTTCTATGATTCCACCTTTAATTTTGTAGAAATCATGGTCTTTTGTAAAGTTGTAGATTGCTTTAGCAGGTGCTAAGTAATCTTCATTATTTGTAATTAAAGCTGTAGGTCCTTCTAGTAAATCATCTAATCCTGATTCACCATTTAAATCTAATGCTCTTTTTATAATGTTATTTTTGATAACTCTATATTCTGAGTTAGATTCTCTTAATTCTGCTCTTAATTTTGTAGCATCCTCAACTGTAATTCCTCTGTAATCTGTTAAAAGAATTAATTTTGCATCTTTTAAATCTTCAGCTAATTTTTTTACTGCTTCTTCTTTTTGTTTAATAACTTTTTCGCTAGCCAATTGTTTCACCTCTTTCTTATATATAAGTTAAAAAATCTGTATATATAGCCATAGAGGTAATATATACAGATTTTTCAATCCGCTCAATATATTGCCTCGGCAAGACTTATTTTATGCTTACTTTCTTTGGCTATTATTTTTGATCAATATACATACTTGGTCCCATTGTTGTAGATATAGCTACACTTCTAATATATTGTCCTTTTGCAGCTGCTGGTTTAGCTTTTATAATAGCACCAATAACTGTTTCATAGTTCTCTAATAATTTTTCTGTTCCAAATGAAACTTTACCAAATCCTAAGTGGATAATATTTGTTTTGTCTAGTCTATATTCAACTTTACCTGATTTAATATCTTTTATTGCTTTAGCAACATCCATTGTTACAGTTCCTGATTTTGGGTTTGGCATTAATCCTTTTGGTCCTAATACTTTACCAAGTCTTCCTACAACACCCATCATATCTGGAGTTGCAACTATAACATCATAATCAAACCAGTTTTCTTTTTCAATTTTTGGTATTAGCTCTTCTGCTCCAACAAAATCAGCTCCTGCTTTTTCAGCTTCTTCTGCTTTTGGTCCCTTAGCAAATACTAATACTTTTAATGTTTTACCTGTACCATTTGGAAGTACTGTTGTACCTCTTACTTGTTGGTCAGCTTGTTTTGAATCAACACCTAATTTAACGTGTAATTCAACTGTTTCATCAAATTTAGCTTTTGGCATTTTTTCAATTACCTCAAGTGCTTCTTTTGCACTATAAGCTTTTGATGAATCAATTAGCTTTTCAGCTTCTTGATATCTTTTTCCTTTTTTCATATTTTACCTCCCTTGGTTCAAACGAGCAACTTGCTCTCCCAAAATTTAAAATTAATCTTCTACAATAACACCCATTGATCTTGCAGTACCTGCAACCATGCTCATGGCTGACTCTAATGACGCTGCATTTAAATCAGGCATTTTTTGTTTTGCTATTTCCTCAACTTGTGCTTTAGAAATTTTAGCAACTTTTTCTCTATTAGGCTTTCCAGAACCTTTTTCTATTTTTGCAGATTTTTTTATTAAAACTGCCATAGGTGGTTCTTTAGTGATGAAACTAAATGATTTATCTTTGTAAACTGTAATAACAACAGGGATAATTAATCCTGCTTGTGAAGCTGTTCTGTCATTAAATTCCTTTACAAATTGCATAATATTTACACCACTTGCACCTAATGCTGGACCTACTGGTGGAGCTGGTGAAGCTTTTCCTGCAGGTATTTGTAATTTAATTACATTACCGATTTCTTTTTCTGCCATCTTACTTAGCACCTCCTTTACCTACGAAATATGTATATTAATCTAAAAATTAGATTACAAACTTAAATTTTTTGTACTTGAGAAAACTCTAATTCAACAGGTGTCTCTCTTCCAAACATAGAAACAAGTACTTTAACTTTGTGTTTTTCTTTATTAATTTCAGTTACAGTTCCAACAAAGTCTTGTAATGGTCCATCCATTACTCTAACAGAATCATTAACATCATAATCTATGTTAACTTCTGATATTTCAAATCCCATTGCTCTAATTTCATCTTCAGTCAATGGAATAGGATCCGTACCTGAACCAACAAATCCTGTAACACCTCTTGTATTTCTAACAATATACCATGTTTTCTCAGTTACAATCATTTTAATAAGAACATATCCTGGGAATACTTTCTTTAAGTTAGTTTTTCTCTTTCCATCTTTTATTTCAATTTGCTCTTCCATTGGAACAATAATGTCAAAGAAATATTCTCCTAACTCTCTGTTTTTAATAGTATTTTCTAGGTCTGTTTTAACTTTATTTTCATAACCTGAATATGTATGAATTACATACCATCTTGGCACTAACTCGTTATTTTCTTGAGACATCTTCTAGCCTCCTTTAATTACTTTCAGCATTTTCAACAGCTTGATTTGCTTGTGTGTTTTGGTCAGCACTAGAATTTGTATCAGTTTCATTTGATACTTCATTTTCTACTACTGTATTAGTTGTTTCTACAACTTTTTTCAATTTTTCAATACCATATTCATTCATTTTTTCAAAGGCAAAGTCTAGTACAAAAACAATAATAGCTGTAATTAACACAATAGTAATAACAGCAACTGTATTGTTAAACAATTGCTTTGGTGTTGGCCAAATTACTCTTTTTAACTCAGCTTTAAAGTCTTTCATAAAATGTGTTTTGTCCTTGCTTGACTTTTCTTTTACTTGCTTTTTATTTGTTTCTTTAGGCATGACTTTTCCCCCTTAAAAAGGTCTAACTATTTTGTTTCTTTATGTGTTGTACGTTTTTTACAGTATTTGCAATATTTTGCAACTTCTAGTCTCTCTGTATTATTCTTTTTATTTTTTTGTGTCATGTAATTTCTTCTTTTACATTCTGTACATTCCAATGTAATTGGTTCTCTTGCTCCTTTTGCAGCCATTTCATACACCTCCAGATATTAAGCATTTTTTTAAGCGTATGCCTCTTACATACGCTTAAATATTGTATCATCTTTTCTATTATATGTCAACCATTTCCGGCAGTTTTCTTATCAATTCTTGCAACTTTTTTTTCATATTAACGTGTTAATAAAATTTTTATTTAAATATGCTAAATTTGCCAGCTTTTATTTTATAAACCAATACTATATGAATCTATTAATATCTATTTTTTTCTTTTCTTCTTTTGAACTGAGTATCCAAATTTTCCAACTTGCTTTCCAAGTGAAAAATACTTTCCATTTGCATAAGTAATCAAATCACATTTACTTATATCAAAAGCACCTTTATCATCAATATATTTATCGTCCGCATCTATTGAAAGTACCTCAGCAACAAACATATCATGTGAGCCAAGCTTTTTAATTTCTTTTACCCTACATTCTATTGCAACTGGAGACTCTTTTATTATAGGACATTTAACATTTTTTGCTTTTTCCTTTGTTAAATTCATTTCCTTAAATTTATCAACTTTAGCACCGGTTTTAACTCCACACCAATCAACTTTATAAACTAAATCTTTTGTCGTTAAATTTATAACAAATTCTTTAGATTCTTTTATAAGATTATATGAATATCTTTCAGGTCTTACAGAAATATAGCACATCGCAGGAGTTGTATTTAAAATTCCTGTCCACGCAACTGTTATAATATTGCTATTATCCATGTCACCACACGAAACCATTACAACTGGTAATGGATAAATAAATGTACCTGGCTTCCAAATTGTTCTACTCATCAAAAAATCCTCCTTAATATGCTAATAAATAATACCATCATCTGATAAACTTTTTTCTCTTAAAGTTTTATTAATTTCAATCTCTTTTCTATGATATCTAACAACTGCATCAAGTTCTGCCGATCTATAAATAAGCATATAATCAGGAGTAATTCTATAACAATAATTACCCGCCATTATCTTTTCTTTGCCTCTTCCAAATTCTTTTTCATCAATCGGTGCTTTCTCTATTTCTCCAATATAACCACCAACATTTGAAAGTTCTATATTATTTCTAGAAAGCAATTCTTCTAAAACAGCAGCTCTATACTCCATATTTTCCATTAAAATAAATTTGATATTGGTAAAAACTTCGCATTCTTTATATGTATTTACATCTGATTGCTTTTGAACTCTATACTTATATATTTCAGAATTTACGCCGTTCCATTCCTCAAATGTAAGACATCCAATTTCTTGAATAATAATTTCTTTACCTTCTGAATCAAAATAAGTATGGACACCTTTTCCTCTTGATTGTGTATAAAGGCTTCTACCCGTCTCATGAAGTTGTTCATTAAATCTATCAGACATATCATATTGCCTTTTATTATCTCCAAGTAATTTTTCTCCATAGATATTAATAAATTGTTTGAAAGAAACATTGTTATTTATAATAATCTTTTTTACTTCTTCATCAGTAAACATTTTATATGTTCTCTCAAGCATATCTAATAAATCATTACATTCTTTTGCTCTTTCAGGTGTACTTCTTTTTTGATTTGTAATTAATACTCTATATCCATTGTATAATTTATCCATTGCATCATTACCTTTAGGTATTGTTCTAATACTTCCTTGAACTAATCTATTAAAAAATTCAACTCTATTAAAGCCGTCTTGTTTCATAATATGTAAATCCTCCTAATTAAAAACCAACATTATTATACTATATAAT
>CAJMLO010000035.1 GCA_905214245.1 uncultured bacterium | reverse complement strand
CCTTTTGGTACAACTATAATTCCACCAGGGTGCTGTCCTGTTGTTCTTTTTATTCCTGTACAACCTTGTGCAATTCTTAAAACCTCTGCATTATTAACTGGAACTCCTCTTTCTTCATAATATTTTTTTACATATCCATATGCAGTCTTATCTGCAACTGTGCCAACCGTTCCAGCTTTAAATGTTGTTCCTTTTCCAAATATAACTTCTGTATACCTGTGTGCTTTTGCTTGATATTCTCCAGAGAAGTTTAAGTCAATATCAGGCTCTTTATCTCCATTAAATCCAAGGAATGTCTCAAAAGGTATATCTATTCCGTCTTTTACCATCTTTGTTCCACATTGTGGACAATCTTTATCTGGAAGGTCAAATCCACAAGCACAACCATAATCTGTAAAATCAGAATATTTACATTTTGGACATCTATAATGTGGTGGCAAGGAATTAACTTCTGTTATACCTGTCATATTAGCAACAAAAGATGAACCAACAGAACCTCTTGAACCAACTATATATCCATCCTCATTTGACTTCCATACCAGTTTTTGTGCGATAATATACATAACTGAGAATCCATTTTTAATAATAGAGTTTAATTCTTTATCAAGTCTGTCTTGAACTATGTCTGGCAATGGATCTCCATAAAGTTCATGTGCTTTTTTAAATGCGATATCTTTAATTGTTTGTTCACATCCATCAATATGTGGTGGACATTTTTCAGGCGATATTGGACTTATATTCTCACACAAATCAGCTATTTTGTTTGTGTTTGTAACAACAACTTCATATGCTTTTTCTTCTCCAAGATATTCAAATTCTTTTAGCATTTCTTCAGTCGTACGTAAATATAGTGGAGCCTGTTCATCACTATCATCATATCCTTGACCTGCCATTAAAATTCTTCTATATATCTCATCTTGTGGATCCATAAAATGCACATCACAAGTTGCGACAACAAGTTTTCCAAGTTTATCTCCTAAGTCAACTATCTTTTTGTTGATTTCTTGCAAAGCCTCAACGTCTGGCACTGTTCCATTACGCACCATAAACATATTGTTTCCAATTGGTTGGATTTCCAAATAATCATAATCATTTGCAATTGCTTCTATTTCTTCATCAGATTTTCCTGCAATAATTGCTCTATAAAGTTCTCCTGCTTCACAAGCACTTCCAAGTATCAATCCTTCTGAATATTTTTTGTATAGAGATTTTAATATACGCGGTTTTTTATAAAAATAGTCAAGATGTGAATATGATATAAGCTTATATAAGTTTTTTAGTCCCACATAATCTTTTGCCAAAATAATTGCATGATATGTTGGAAGTTTTTTATAATCAGCTTTTCCTGCCTCCAACAAATCTATATCTTCAATCTTTTTTGCACCTTTTTCTTTTAGCATATTTATCATTACATTAAATACTTTTACTGTTGTATCAACATCATCTAAAGCTCTATGTGCTACCTCAACTTTTATTCCTAAATTTTCTGCAATGATTCCAAGTTTATATTTCTTAAAATCTGGAAATAAATCTTTTGAAAGTCTTAATGTATCTATATATGTATTCTCTAGGCTATATCCTAATTGTTTTGCATTATATTTTAAAAATCCAATATCAAAGTCAGCATTGTGAGCTACTAAAACAGAATCTCCGACAAACTCTAATATTTTAGGAAATACTTTATCAATTGTTTCGGCATCTTTTACCATGTCATCTGTTATATTTGTAACCTCTACAACTCTTTGTGGTATTGGTTTTTCCGGATTTACAAAACAAGAAAATTCATCAAGTACTTCTCCATTTTTTATTTTCATAATTCCTACTTCTGTAATTTTCTCTGTTCTAAAAGAAAGTCCTGTTGTTTCTAAATCAAGTACGCAATATGTTGTATCTATATCTTGTCCTTTTGGAAATGATACAGATGGAGTCTTATCAGGTGCTAAATATGCTTCAACACCATATATTATTTTTAAATCCGGATTTTTTTCAGTAAAATGGTGTGCTTCTGGGAAAGCTTGTACAACACCATGGTCAGTTATTGCAATTGACTTCATTCCCCATTTAGCTGCTCTTTTTAACAAATCTGTTGCAGATGTTATTGCATCCATTTGGCTCATTTTTGTATGCATATGAAGCTCAACTCTTTTTACTTTTGCTTCATCTTTTCTTATTTCTCTTTTTATTCCTGTGCTTTCAATTATTGTATTTGCAATAACTCCAAGTTCTTTTGAAAACGGATCAAACTGTGCTGTTCCTTCAACCTTAACTCCTACAGAATCCTTAATCCTCTTCATAGTATCTTTTGACTTGTCACCTTCAACGAATGCTTTGCATGTAATTGTACTACTTCCATCAAACAAGTCAAACATAACAAGTACTTTTCCGCTTTTAAGTTCTCTACTATCCATATTTAGAACTTCCCCATCAAGCAGAATTTTTCCACTATCAATTCCAAGATCTGCAACCTTAACTAATTGTTCTTTAATTTTTAAGCTACGTCCATATATAAGTGGTGTTTTTTCTTCTTCAACAGGAGGTGGTGGTGGCATCATCTCTCCTGGATCAAATGGTGGAATATCTCCGCTAATTGGTACCTCTTCAATAGGTGGTACTCCCTCATTATTATCTGCTTTAGAAGCATGTTTCTTTTCTTGCATTTCTTTTGCATATTCTTCAGCTTCTCTTTGAGCTTGCTCAACTGCTTCTCTTTCATGTCTCATTGCTTCTTCTTCTATTTGTTTTTTCATTTCCTCAGTTATATTTTCTACATAACAAACTTTAAGTTTTTTACCATATACATCTGATAATATCTTCTCAAGTGTTTTATCAAATCCTCTTGCATCTAATACTTGCTTTCCTTTTAGTGCTAAATTAACGTTAAGTGTTTTATCAGCTAATTCTATACTACTATTTCTAAGTAATGCCTTTGTAAGAGGATGTTTGTATGCCATATAATTAACAATGTCTCTCCACTCTTCTTTTAAATCTATTTCAATTTCATTTTGATATTCAACCTTTATAATTGCTTCTTTAATATTAAATCTTTTTTCCAAATAACGTTCAAAAGCATATAAGTCCGCTGCCTTTACAACATCCGTGCTTATAAGCTCTAATTCAATTTTATTTGATTTTTTATATAAATTTATATTTTTAATTTTAGACGCATTCAAAGAAAAACTATTTGAATTGTAATCTTTAAAAATTTCTTTTATTGTCTTATCCATGTACATTACTCCATTTTTACTAAGCTATTCTTGTCACATCATTGCAAGTTACATATATTGATAAAATAATTAATACTGCAAATCCAAGCATCTGTATTTTAATTTCTGTCTCTTCTTTTAATGGTTTCTTTCGTATTCCCTCAAGTATTAAAAAAACTATTTTTCCTCCATCAAGTGGTGGAAATGGTAATAAATTTGTTACTCCAAGTGACATAGAAATAACAGCAAGTATATAAACAAATTCTGCTAGATTACTTGTCTGTGCCACAACACTAGATATTCCTACAGGTCCCATAAGTTGGTCAACGCTAACTCCTCCAGAGAATAACATTTTTAAACTATCCACAATTGAAAAAGCAAAACTTCCTGTTGATGACAGTGCTTTTGTAAAATCACCTGTTAAAACAGTTATTAATATTTGATACACAATCAATGCAAAAATTATATTTACCAGTCCTCCTGCAGCAACAATTGCTATCCTTTTTGGAATACTGCTATTACTAAAAGAACCCTCTTTATCAGAGCGTTCTTCTTCTCCTTCCATACTAACAAAACCACCAAGAGGAATCAATCTTAATGCATATTTAGTTTCTTTTCCTCGTTTCTTCCATATTGTTGGGCCAAAGCCTATTGCAAATTCTTTTACTCTAACTTTGCATAGTCTTGCAATAATAAAATGTCCTGTTTCGTGAATCAAAACTAAAAATCCTAATATAAAAATAATTTTTAATGCATTAATAATAAATAACAATTGCATCTTCCTCCTATTATTACAATAACATTAATAAAAAATATGCAAATGGTAAAATAAATATAACACTATCTACTCTATCAAGCATTCCTCCATGTCCTGGTATAAGATTGCTATAATCTTTTATATTGCAATATCTTTTAACACTTGATGCTGCTAAATCTCCTATTTGGCTTAGTACACTAAGTAAAATCGCAATAAATCCAGAGTAAACATAACTAAAGTTCATATTCCATACTTTGTTGCATACAAATGTGTATACAAGCACCATTACAAATGCTCCAAGCAGTCCTCCAATACATCCTTCAATTGATTTATTTGGACTGATATCTGTAAATTTATGTTTTCCAAAATGTCTGCCAATTAAATATGCAAATATGTCAGTTCCCCAAGATGCTAAGAATACATACCATATTAAAATTCTACCATTTGTAAGGTTTTCTCTTACAACTGAAGCAAATATTAAAAATAAAACTACATAACAAATTCCAAAGAATGTAATAGCTATATCCATAATATTTACCTTCATATCGCTTAAAATGCTTACAACAAATAATACCATAATTGATGCAGGTATAGATGCAGCAATTATTGGAAGTATTAAATTTGTTGGGATTATATGTATAATAGCAATTAGAGCCGCTACAATATATCCAACCCAACCAACTGGATTCGCCTTTTCTTTAAATGCCTTGTAAAATTCATGTAAACACATAATAGCAATAATGCTAAGTGCAATATCAATTACATATTTATTTCCAAATATTACAACAACAGCAAAAATAGGAAATAATGTAAGTCCTGATATATATCTTTTTATATTATTCATACTTGTTTTGTCCTTTCTTTAATATATAAGTCTACCTTGTTTTAGGCAGATTACACCAATTATTTTCCCAAATTTCTTTTTCTATTTTGATATGTTTGTATTGCATCTAACAAATCATCTTCTGAAAAATCAGGCCAATATTTATCTAAAAATAAGAATTCTGTATATGCTACTTGCCAAAGCAAAAATCCGCTAAGTCTAAGCTCTCCACTTGTTCTTATTAATAAGTCTGGATCTGGTTCTCCACAAGTATATAAATTATCAGAAATAGTTTGCTCTGTAATATCATCAATACTTAACTTATTATCTAGCACTTTCTCAGATATTTGTTTTACAGCTCTTACCATTTCAGCTCTTCCGCCATAATTAAAAGCAATATTTAAAGTAAGTCCTGTGTTTTTACTTGATTTTTCTACTATTTCATTTATACTATCTTTTAGACCTTTATCAAGTCTTTCAATATCACCCAATATTCTAACTCTTATATTGTTTGTATTTGCTTTTTTCAAAAATTTGTCAACATAGCTTTTTAGAAGAAGCATTAGTGCACCTACTTCTTCTTCTGTTCTTTTCCAATTTTCAGTTGAAAAAGCATAAACTGTTAAATATTTAAGTCCTATATCATTTGCAAAATATGTAAGTTTCTCTAATGCTTCTGCACCAGCCTTATGTCCAAATTTTCCATCAAGTTCTTTTTCTTTTGCCCATCTTCTATTTCCATCCATTATAATTGCTATATGTTTAGGCATATTTTCTTTATCAATTGTCATAAAATTATTTTTGTGCAACACCTGCACAGCTCCTTTTATATATTTAGGTTTAATGCTACCTATAAACTATACTTTATATGCTCATTACTTCTTTTTCTTTTGCTCCAAGTATTTCATCAACTTTTGCAACATATTTATCAGTTAATTGTTGTATATTATCTTCTGCAGATTTTAATTCATCTTCTGATATTTCACTATCTTTTTGAGCTTTTTTTGCTTCATCTATGGCATCTCTTCTAATACTTCTAACTGCTACTTTTGCTTCTTCTGCCATTTTTCTTATATCTTTTACAATTTCTTTTCTTCTTTCCTCTGTTAATTCTGGGAAAGAAAGTCTTATTACTTTTCCATCATTATTTGGATTAATTCCAATGTCAGATTTTAAGATTTCTTTTTCAATTTCTTTTAAAATGCTTCCATCCCATGGTTGAATAACAATTAATCTAGCCTCTGGAACAGATATTCCTGCTACTTGATTAATTGGTGTTGGTGTTCCATAATAATCTATCATAATTTTATTTAATATTGCAGGATTTGCTCTTCCAGCTCTTATCTCTGCTAAATTCTCCTCAAATACGCTAATTGTTTTTGTCATTTTCTCTTCAAATTTATTTAAATCCATAATTCTTTTCTCCTTAATTAATATTTTCTATTTATTGTACTAATGTACCTATTTTTTCTCCTTTTACAGCTTTAATTATATTTTCTGGTTTTGCAAGTTCAAATACAATTAATTTTATATTATTATCTCTGCATAACGCAATTGATGCACCATCCATTACTTTTAAATCTTGTTTTAAAATTTCATCATATGATATTTCATCAAATTTTACAGCATTTGCATCATTTTTTGGATCTGCAGAATATACCCCATCTATTGTTTTTCCAACTAATATTACTTCTGCACCTATTTCAGCTGCTCTTAAAACTGCAGCAGTATCTGTTGTAAAATATGGATTTCCTGTTCCACAACCAAAAATTACAACTCTACCTTTTTGAAGATGTCTAACCGCTCTTCTTTTTATATATGGCTCTGCCATTTGTCTCATTTCTATAGCTGTTTGTAATCTAGTATCAAGTCCTTTTTCCTCCAAAACGCTTTGAAGTGCTAAACCATTCATTGCAGTTGCAAGCATTCCCATATAATCTGAAGTGGTTCTATCCATTTCAACTTTTGCACCTCTCCAAAAATTTCCACCACCTACAACAATAGCAACTTCTGTTCCCATCTCTGTAAGTTCTTTTACCTGGTCACATATTTTTCCCACTGTATCAAAATTTATGCCTTTTTTCTCGTCTCCTGCCAAAGCTTCACCGCTAAGTTTAAGAAGCACTCTTTTATATTTTGTATTTGGCACCATTAACACTCTCCTTACTTTAATTTTACCTTGCTCTATTCTATCACATCTTGCTATTACTTTGCATCATTTTTTTGAAATTTCTTAATATTTTTTTTAGTATTGTTAATAATATTATACAAAGGAATTAATAACATGAATCAAATATTAAATTTTAACGATGAAAACAATAATGATTACGAAATTAAAAATGTAGATATAAAAAATGGTAAAATAAAAGTAAAAAACAATTTTTATTTTTATCAATTCATATTTTCTTTTATTTTAGCATTATTCTTTTTATTGTTTGTTTTTATACGCATATTTCAAAACAAACAAAAAGAAAATATTTCAAGTCAATTATTAAATTCCTATAAAATAGCAACATTATACGCTGAAAATAATAACTATACGGTTGAAAAAACAGATTCTTTTGCTTCTTCTAAGCCATTTGTAATAGGTATGATAAAAATTGATAAAATAAACTTATCATATCCAATACTTTCTGAAAGTAGCAAAGATTTACTAAACATATCTGTATGTAGATTTGCAGGACCTATGCCAAATGAAATAGGTAATTTATGTATTGCTGGTCATAATTATGTTGACTACAAACTTTTTAGCAATCTGCACAAATTGAATAAAAAAGACAAAATAAAAATATATGATTTTAATGGAAACTTAAAAGAATATACAGTATTTGATAAATACGAAACTAAACCATCTGATCTTTCTTGTACAAATCAAGAAACTAATGGTCAAACAATTGTCACACTCGTTACATGTAACAATGTTACAGGCAAACGCTTAGTAATTGTGTGCAAATAGAAAAGGAAGTATTAATATACTCCCTTTCATTCTTACATATTATAATCTCTAATTTTTTTGTAAGCATATATAGCTGATACTGCACAAACTACGATGAAGAACATTACTGTTATGTCTTCTGTTACACCTGTTTGTGGAAGTTTGTCTGTTGTATTCTCTGTTGTATTTGTAACAGGTTGAATAACTTGGCTATTTTCTGTTGTATTAATTGATGGTGCTACATCAGTATTTGAAGTTGTATTGCTTGATGTTTCATTTCCTGTAGATATATCAAGATTTCCACTAATATCAATAATTGGATTTTGATCTGTTGCTTTTACTGTTGCAGTCATACTAACAAGTACACAACTAACTAATACAATCAATGCTACCATAATAATTTTTTTCATCTTTGACATTTTAACCTCTCCTTTTTTCTTTAGATATATTTTTATATCATTTATTATTTATGGTTTTTTATTTTTTATACCATAAATCTAATTATTCCTACATATTTATTTTACTATCTTTGATTAACATAGTCAAGCATTTTTGACATTTTTTATCAAAAATGCTAAAAATTTTTACACATTAAATCTAAACAATACAATGTCTCCATCTTGCATAATATATTCTTTTCCTTCTGAGCGAACTAAGCCTTTCTCTTTTGCAGCTGTCATACTTCCTTCTCTCATCAAATCATCATAAGATACTATTTCAGCTCGTATAAATCCTCTTTCAATATCGCTATGAATCTTTCCAGCAGCTTGTGGAGCTTTAGTTCCTTTTTTTATTGTCCATGCTCTAACTTCTGGCTCTCCTGCTGTTAAAAATGACATTAATCCAAGTAAATCGTAACTTGCCTTTATTACTTTATCAAGTCCAGATGACTCAAGTCCAAGAGCATCTAGCATTTCTTTTTTATCATCTCCATCAAGACTTGCAAGTTCTTCTTCAATTTTAACACATAAAGGAATAACTTCTGCATTTTCTTGTTTTGCATACATAACAACTTTTTTTACATTTTCATCATTACTTGCATCAGCAAGTTGTTCTTCTGAAACATTTGCAATATATAAAATTGGTTTCATTGTAAGTAAAAATGTATCTTTTAAGAATTCTTTTTCATCATCATTAAGTTCAACAGTTCTTGCAGATTTTCCATTTTCCAAAACATTTTTTATTTTTTCTAAAACGTCTAATTCCTCTTGGCACTTTTTATCAGCTTTTAATTTTTTCTTTACACTGTCTATTCTCTTATTTAAAGTTTCTATATCTGCAAAAATAAGTTCTAGGTTTATTGTTTCTATATCTCTTATTGGATCAATGCTACCATCAACATGGACAATATTCGGATCTTCAAAACATCTAACAACTTCGCATATAGCATCAACTTCTCTAATGTGAGATAAAAACTTGTTTCCTAGTCCTTCTCCTTTACTTGCACCTTTTACAAGTCCTGCAATATCTACGAATTCAATAATTGCATGAGTAGTTTTTTCTGGTTTATACATTTTAGTTAATTCATCCAGTCTTTCATCTGGAACTGGAACAACTCCTACATTTGGTTCTATTGTACAAAACGGATAATTTGCACATTCTGCTCCAGCATTTGTTATTGCATTAAACATTGTACTTTTTCCAACATTTGGTAAGCCTACAATTCCTATTTTCATATCAATTCAATCCCTTCATCTTACACAATCGAAGTGTGTAATTAAATAACATCATTTACATATATCTTATTATCTGTCTTGTTTGTTACTTCTTTATTTGTAAACTCATTTGTTATTTCATTAGTTACTTCGTTTGTAAACTCATTTTGTTTTCCATCATCTTTTCCTGATGGTTTAGTTGTATTTGTATTTTCATTATTTCTATTATTGTTTTTCTTATCATTATTTTTCTTGTCATTGTTATTTTTTTCTTTTAAATATTTTGGCCAAGGATTTCCTCTTGCTGGATCTGTTGGATCCCATCCTCTTACATTACTTGGAGCACTTGATATTTTTCTTGCTGTTGGTTTTCCAAGTGGTCCAGGATTAGAACTTGAATAGAACTCAACTTTTGTGCCAAGTTTGCAATTATCATATATCCATTTTGCATCTTTGCATGTAAGTCTTATACATCCAAGTGAAGCTCTTGTGCCAAGTTTATCATATGCCCAATATTCAAGACTTGCATGATTTCCTCTCTCTAAATAAGGTACAGAGTGGAATAAAATATCTCCAACAATTTGTGTACAATATTGAGAATATACACCACCTATCATGCGAAGCCATCTAAATCTGTTTGGTGTTTTATATACTCCTGATGTTGGTGTATGTGTTCCAGTTGAGCAAACCATAGCCTTTACAGGCTTTGTAAACTTACCATTTTTGTCTTTAGTATATATAGTAACAACTTGTGCTTTATAATTTACCTTTATGTAATATTCTGGTGTTTTACTTGTGGTTGTCTTTGCTTTTTTCTCTTTCTTTTTAGCTTCTTCAACTTCTTTTTCATTAAGTTTTTTTAGTTCATCAACACTATTTATAGAATCAACTGATGTAAGATTTTCTATGCTCTGTTCTTCCTCTTGATTGTTTGCTTCATTTTTCTCATCATTAAAATTAACATTTAAACTTGCAGTCGAAATATCTTTTTTAGAATTTATAAACATAAATATTCCAACTGTTGCAATAACCGTAATAAGAACCGCAAATAAAATTGCATATGTTGCACTTTCTTCATTAATTCTTTTATTTAATGTTTCTTTAAATTTTTCCATTTGTTTTCCCCTTTTATTAGCTTTTTAAACTACATATTTTAAGCCTTATAAATAAGGCTTATATTTTTACATCATCAAATCCATTTTATATTAAAATAAAATGGGGCTTACAGCGGGAATCGAACCCGCGACCTCAGCCTTACCAAGGCTGCGCTCTACCGACTGAGCTATGAAAGCATTTAAATTTTTTCAATACCCTTAAGTGCTTTTTTTCTTATTCTTTGAATCGCATTGTCAATTGACTTAACAGGTGTATCAAGTTTTTTAGCAATTTCTGTATAACTTTCTCCATTCATATAACCTGTAAGAACCTTTTTTTCAAAATCGCTTAAAGCTTTATCTATTGCATTTTCAATGCTAGCATAATATTCCTTTTTAGTAATTGTGTCAAGAGGATCTTCTATCAAAGCATTATTAAAAACCTCCATAACCTCTGTATCATCACTTTCTTCATCATATGCAGACATATTAAGCGACAAATATGAATTAAGTGGCATATGTTTTTGACGGTTAGAAGTTTTTATAGCTGTTATAAGTTGTCTTTCTATGCACATATTTGCAAAGCTTTTAAATGAATTCTGTTGGTCAGGTTTATAGCATTTAATTGCTTTAAACAAACCAATTAGTCCTTCTTGTACAATATCATCTTTTTCAGCACCAATAATGTAATATTTACTTACTTTAATATTTACAAGTTCTTTGTATCTATTAATCAAGTATTCTAGAGCAAACTTATCACCAGATTTTATTATTTCTATTAAATCTTCGTCCTTCATTTTGCTATAATCTTTTTTAGAAGAATTATTTTGTTCTTTAATGTCCATATGTTAGTAATTACCTCCTAAAAGTTTGTAAACATGAGTAAAATTGTTATTATTACATCAAAGTTTCTCCTTGCTTGTATTATACGGCTATAATCCTTCTCGTGTCAAGCCCTAAAACACAAAAAGCTTATAAATTGGGACGAACCCAAAAACAGTTCTGAATTGAGTTCGTCCCAGAAAAAATTATTTTTATTTCATAAAGCTAATAACTTCTTACGAAGTTTTATTAGCTTTATGTGTACGTATTGCTTACATAATCTGTTTACTTATTTTTATTTTTTTATCAAATTAAAAAGTCGCGCTCAAGCGCACACAGTGATCGTAATTAATGGTGGTGCTATACATGTACCCATGGTCGAAGAGAGCGCGCCACGCTTGATTCTTACCGTCAAGGGACGACGACCAATAACAATCTAAAAGTTTGTAATTTGCATAATTTGTGCTGTCTATGCTTAGATTTTTTGCAAATGCTGACCATTCTTCTTTAGATGGCACAAACCATCCTTTATTTACTTGAGTTTGTATTACTTTCCACATATCTGTATCTGCTTGATTTCCATATGCATTACTATTCCATTTTGCTATCATTGTTGCTGTATTTGTTTTTCCTGAGCCAAAACTTTCTGATGTTATTGTATTATATTCACTTATTCCACTTGAAGAAGCATTTGTATACCATGTATAATCATTTGAATCTATGTCTGATAGTGCCATTACATAAAATCTATCTTTTCCACTTCCTGTTGCTTTTAATACACCATTATCTCCAAAATCTCCAGAATAATTTGTTTGACTTATTGTATAGTCTTTTACTCCTGTTATTGCTTCATATGAAAAATCTCCATAATCACTCCAATGTCCACTTCCTCCTACTGCTAAATCTGCATATATTACTCCATCTACTGTTCCATCTCCGTCTATATCCGCATAGTATCCTACATATGATTTTGTTTTTTCTATTACTCCTGATGTTGTATCTCCTGAGCTTCCACCTTTTCCATCTAAATAATTTCCAATATAGCTTGCATAATCATCTAGTGTATTTGTTTCATCTGCCTTTCCTTTTTCATGTGTATCCTTTGCAGTTTGTGCTCTTGCAATAATTCCATTATCTCCAAATACTGCTAGTATACTTACAGTAGCAAGTATTATTAACACTACAATAGTTACAACAAGCGCAATAAGTGTTATACCACGGCTATTTTTACTTGCAAATTTAC
>CAJMLO010000034.1 GCA_905214245.1 uncultured bacterium | reverse complement strand
ATATTCCTGCAAAAGATGTATATGATGATGCAAATGATGAAATGATTTTGGTGCAGGGAATTATAGATTTATATTATATAAATGATAAAAATGAGCTTATTCTTGTAGACTACAAAACAGATTATATACCAAAAGGAAAAACGGTAAATCTTGAGGAAAAATATAGAGTTCAACTTGATTTATATAAAAAAGCATTAGAGAATTCATTAAAAAGAAAAGTTGACAAAGCAATGATTTATGCTTTATCATAAATATATTGAAAAATATTAGAATTAATGATATAAATTTGTAAACATATGAAAAAACACATGACTTTTAGTGATAAAAGTAAGGAGGTATAATAACTTTTATGAAAATAAGAAGAGAAATTTTATTAATCGCAGGATTGATTGTAATATTAATTTGTGTCATTGCATCTGCTAAAATAAAAGAAAATAGAAAGAAAATAGTTGCTGATGAAAAAACAAAAGTATATATTGCACTTGGAAAAGGAAAAGACGACTTATTGTCAGATGATGAAATAAAAAATATTATAAAAAACAGATATGGATTAGATGTAACTTATGATAATTGGAAAAATTCTAATCTTGTAAAAAATAGCCTTGTTAGAAAAGATGGAACAGGATATGATGCTATGTTTACATCTGATGAAAGATATTATGAATACTATAAGCAATCAGCAAATGAAACAAAAGGAGAAACACAAAGAAATACTATTTACAAAGGTGGAAAAACTTTAAATACACCAATTGTAATATATACATGGGATACAATGATAGGTACTCTTTTAAATGAGAAAATAATAACTGAACATAGCGGAGTTTATTATATTACAGATATGAATAAACTATTAAGCTATATTACAGAAGAAAAAAAGTGGTCTGATATTGGACTTGAAGGAAATGATAGCAAAATAACAGTTGAGACAAAAGATCCACTAAATTATTTACTTGGAGAAAAATATTATGAATTATTACTTTGCACAATGTGTGGAGGGAATGTCACAGATGAAAATATTGACCAAACATTGCCAAATCTAAAAGAACTATATCAAAAGACAAAACATAATACAAGTACTGCAAATTTATTTAAAAGTTTTGTTCAATCTGGCTCATCAAAAAAGGCAATGATTGCAGATTATGAAAAGAGTATTATACAATATGCATATCAAAATCCGGAAAGCTTTGAAAAAATAAAAGATAAGATAAAAATATTGTATCCAACACCTACAATATGGACATCACATTGTATAGCAACATTTACTGAAAACGGAAACAAATTTTATGATGCACTTACTGATAAAGATGTGGAACAAATTGCATGGAATAAATATGGATTTAGGAGTGCAACAACAGGAATAAGCTATGATGTTTCGCAACTTGGGATAACTGGAATTCCTCAAACAATAGACAGTACTGTATTTACAATGGGAATGGATGCTTATGAAAAAATGATAAATTATATAAAAAATAATTAACAAAAAGCACATCTAAATGAATAGATGTGCTTCTTGGTCTTAAATATACAATATAAGACAAAAGATACTAAGAAGGTATCTAGCATACTTAATTATTGTTTATATTATTAGAAGATATCGAGTCTAAAATAGATTGAATATGATCCATTGTTTGATTTTGCATATATTCTATATTCATATCTATGTTATTTTGTACAGTGTTGTCTAAACGGTCATAAAAGTGATTGAATGATCTAAATAAAAATACAGAAAAACCTATTATTGAAATCAAACATAAGATAAATATTATATTTAGTGCTCTTCCATCATCTTTTACAGGAATAGAGCATATATATTTTATTTTTTGTATTAAATTCTTTTGTTTAAATTCTTTATTCATATATATACCTTCTAAAAATATTTCTACCACGATTATATATGTAAAAATGGTAGCTGTCAATAGAAAGATGAAAACCTTGATTAATTAAAGAATTTGATATATAATTGCAGTCAAGCAATTAATGAGAGGAGCAGTAAAAGTGGGAGATTTTGTGCATTTACATATTCACAGTGAGTTTAGCTTACTTGATGGAGCAAATAGAATAAAGGACTTGCCAGTAAGGGCAAAAGAACTTGGAATGGATGCAATTGCAATTACAGACCATGGAGTTATGTTTGGTGCAATTGACTTTTATAAAGCTTGCATGGCAAATGGAGTTAAGCCAATTATTGGATGTGAAGTGTATGTTGCACCAAGAGGAAGAATGGATAAAGATCCTAATATAGACAGCAAATACAATCACTTGATATTGCTTGCAAAAAATAATGAAGGATACAAAAATCTTTCAAAACTTGTTTCTTTAAGCTGGACGGAAGGTTTTTATTATAAACCACGTATCGATAAAGAAATTCTTGAAAAATATCATGAAAATTTAATTTGCTGTAGTGCTTGCCTAGCAGGAGAAGTAAACCAAGCAATTTTAAAAGGCGATATGCAGGAAGCAGAAAAAGTTGCACTTTGGTTTAAAAAATTATTTGGAAAAGATTATTATTTAGAAGTTCAAAACAATGGTGTTAAAGAACAAGTTTTGGTAAATCAAAAACTTGTTGAGCTTTCGAGAAAACTTGATATTCCGCTTGTTGCAACAAATGATGCACATTATTTAAAAAGAGAAGATGCATATAATCATGAAGTTTTGTTGTGTATACAAACAGGAAAGCGTATGACAGATGATGACAGAATGAAGTTTGAAACAGATGAATTATATGTAAAGTCACCAGAGGAAATGATTGAATATTTTAAAAATATTCCAGATGCAATAGAAAATACTGTTAAGATTGCAAATGAATGTAATGTTACATTTGAGTTTGGACACACAATTTTGCCAAATTACGATGTACCAGAAGGATTTGAAACACATTATGATTATTTGAAAAAATTAACAGAAGATGGAATTATTAAAAGATATGGAGAAAATCCGTCGCAGGAAATTATTGAGAGAAAAGATTACGAACTTGGCGTAATTAACAAAATGGGATATGTAGATTATTTCTTAATTGTGTGGGATTATATAAATTATGCAAAATCAAATGGAATACCAGTTGGACCAGGACGTGGTTCTGGAGCAGGTTCAATTGTAGCATATGCAATTGGTATAACAGACATTGATCCAATCAAATATAGTTTGCTTTTTGAAAGATTTTTGAATCCAGAGAGAATTAGCATGCCAGATTTTGATGTTGATTTCTGTTATGAAAGAAGACAAGAAGTAATTGATTATGTTGGTAGAAAATATGGACAAGACCATGTTTCACAGATTATTACATTTGGTACAATGTCTGCAAGAATGGTAATAAGAGATGTTGGAAGAGCACTTGATTTAGCATATTCAGAAGCAGATAGACTTGCCAAAATGATACCAAATGAACTGCATATTACAATAAAAAAAGCTATGGAGCAAAACAAGGAACTTGCAAATGAATATGAGCAAAATCCAGAGATAAAAAAATTACTTGATATTGCAATGGCACTAGAGGGAATGCCAAGACAGGCTTCAACACATGCTTGTGGAATTGTTATTACAAAAGAGCCAGTTGATACATATGTTCCACTATATTCTCGTGAAGGAACAATTTCAACACAATACATCATGACAACACTTGAAGAACTTGGACTTTTAAAAATGGACTTCCTAGGTTTAAGAACATTAACAGTTATACAAGATACAAAGGATTTAGTAAAGAAAACTCAAGGAATAGATGTTGAGTTTGATAAAAATATGAATGATCCAAAAGTATATAAACAATGGCAAGAGGGAACATCTGTTGGAATTTTCCAATTTGAAAGTCAGGGAATGACAAACTTTATGAAAGAGCTTAAACCTGACTGCTTGGAAGATATAATAGCTGGTGTATCACTTTATCGTCCAGGACCAATGGATCAAATACCAAGATACATTGCAAATAAAAAAGACCCAGAACATGCAGTATATACACATCCATCACTAAAACCTATTTTAAATGTTACATATGGATGTATGGTTTATCAAGAACAAGTTATGCAAATTGTTAGGAACCTTGCAGGATATTCACTTGGAAGAGCTGACCTTGTAAGACGTGCAATGGGTAAGAAAAAGCTTGAAGTAATGGCAAAAGAGCGAGAGATATTTATACATGGTCAGGTTGATGAAAATGGAAACATTGTTGTTCCTGGATGTGTACGAAATGGAATTGATGAGACATCTGCAAATACAATTTTTGATGAAATGGCAGAGTTTGCAAAATATGCGTTTAACAAATCTCATGCTGCTGCATATGCTGTACTTTCATATCAAACAGCATATTTAAAAACATATTATCCTGCTGAATTTATGGCTGCAATGCTTAACAGTTTTTTGGGAAATTTAGATAAAATTCCGGCATATGTTGACGAATGTAAGAGATTAAACATTGAAATATTGAAACCTGATATTAATAAAAGTTATACAAGGTTTACAGTTGATAATGGAAAGATTCGCTTTGGACTTGGAAGTATAAAAAATGTTGGAATTTCAGCAGTTGATGCAATAGTATCTGAAAGGGAGAAAAACGGTAAATACAAAGATTTTGCGGATTTTTGTGAAAGAATAAAAGACGCATCTGTAAATAAAAAATGTGTAGAGAGTCTTATAAAATCTGGAGCGTGTGATTCATTTGAACAAACAAGAAGCACACTTATGGAATCATTTGAAACAATAATTGATATGATTGCAGATAGTAGTAAAAAAAGTTTTGCAGGTCAAGTAAGTATGTTCGATTTGGGTGGAAATAGTCAAGAGCAAAAAGAAATGCAAGAATTAAAATATACATATAGAACAATGCCTGAATATTCTGAAAAAGAATTACTTTCGATGGAAAAGGAAATGCTCGGACTATATATATCAGGGCATCCACTTGAGGAGTTAAGAGAAGAAATAGAAAAACAAACTAATATCAATTCATATCAAATGCGTGAAATGTCACAGACAAAATCGGATGATGAACTTAGTGATGAAGCAAGAATTCAAATGATAGAACAGGGACAAGTTTCACAACATTCAGAAAATAATTTGCTTCAAGATGGTGCACAAGTAAAATATGCGGGGATTATTACAAGTATAAAAAAGAAATTTACTAAAAGTAATAAACTCATGGCTTTTGTAACAATTGAAGATTTATATGGTCAAACAGAGATTATTGTATTTGAAAATTGCTATCAAAATTGTTCAAGTATATTATTTGTTGATAATATAGTGCTTGTTGATGGTCGATTAAGTGTAAGAGAAGATGAAGATACAAAGATTGTTGCAAGAGAAATAAAAGAATTTGGACCAGAAAAAAGAAAGATGCTATCACTTGATATTACGAACTTAGATGATGAAACAAAAGAAAAACTAAGAGGAGCAATTAAATATTTTACTGGAGAACTTAATAACATTCAACTTCAAATTATAAATGGAGATAAACGCGACATGGCAGGAGGAATTTATTTGACAGAAGAAATCGAAAATGAATTTAAAAGCTTAATTGGAGCTGAAAGAGTTGAAGTTATTGAAAAATAGGGCTTGACAATGATAGTAGGAATATGATAAAATATTTACCTGTAAGCCGCCTGGGTCGGGTATGAAATGTTAGTTTTGGGCTAACTACCTAGTATTTTATGCTTAGCGAGTATACATATAAGAGGAGGTGTACTTAAATGTACGCAATTATTGAAAGCTGTGGAAGACAATACAAAGTATCAGAAGGAGATGTAGTTTTCTTCGAAAAATTAGATGTTGAAGAAGGAAAGAAAATAACATTTGATAATGTTGTTTTAGTATCTGATGATAACAAAGTAGAAGTAGGTGCTCCATATGTAAAAGGTGTAAAGGTTGAAGGTAAAGTAGTTGCACACGGTAAGCACAAAAAAATTATCGTTTACAAATACAAAGCTAAAAAGAATTATAGAAGAACACAAGGACATAGACAACCATACACAAAAATTGAAATTACAAAAATAAAAACACCTGCAGAGAAAGCTGAAAAAACTGCAGAAAAGAAAACAACTGCAACAAAAACAGCAAGCAAAAAAGCAGAAGTTAAAGAATAATTTTTGATTTAAATGGCAGTATTGCCAAAGAGATTTTATAAAATATTTTGACATAAACGAAAGGAGTGAGATAAATGGCTCATAAGAAAGGTCAAGGTAGTGTTAAGAACGGTAGAGACAGTGAGTCTAAGCGTTTAGGTCTTAAAAGAGCAGACGGACAAATCGTTCCAGCTGGTAACATCTTAGTAAGACAAAGAGGAACAAAATTCCATCCAGGTACAAACGTAGGTATCGGAAGCGATGATACACTATATGCAAAAGTAACTGGTAGAGTTAAATTTGAAAGACTTGGAAGAGATAAAAAACAAGTTAGCGTTTATCCAGTAGAGGAAGTTGCTTCTACAGAAAAATAGAAACGTTTAAAAGATTGCATTTTATAACAATGCAATCTTTTTTATATTTTTTTAGTCCTTCCCAAAAGGTTCCAATAAATCAGACATAGAGTATAAGCCATTTTTTTGATGTATAATAAAACGGGCTGCAAGAAAGGCTCCTTCTGCATAGATTCTTCTTGAATATGATGTGTGTTTTATTTCGATTGATTCGTTTTCTCCTAAAAATAGAACTTCGTGTTCTCCAATTATATTTCCACCTCTTACACTTGAAAATCCTATTTCATTTTTTTCTCTTGCATAATGTGCAATGTGTCTATCAAAAATGTATGTATACTTATTACTGCATGCGGAGTTTATTTCATCTGCAAGAAAAAGCGCTGTACCACTTGGCGCATCTTTTTTTGCTTTATGATGTTTTTCTATAATTTCTATATCCATATCAGAAAGAAGAGGAGATATTTCTCTTAAAATTTTTCCGATTAAATGAATATTATATGACATATTTGATGCTTTAAATATTGGAATTGCTTGTGAATATTCAAGTATCTTGTTATTTTCTTCGTCTGTAAATCCAGTAGTAGCAACAACTACAGGGATAAGGTGACATGTTGCATAATCAAGAATTGCAAGGCTGGCTTTCGGTGTAGAAAAATCTATAATTACATCTGGCTTTTCTATTATATCATCAAGACATGCTAAACATACATCCGAATCCCTATCAACTTCATATTTTACACTTACATCTGAAAGAGTAGATATGTACTTATTTAATTCTGTTCCCATTTTGCCATAGGCACCATTTATCAAAACATTTATCATACAAAACCTCCTAAAAAGAAAAGAGATATGAACTAAGTCATATCTCTATAAATATATTCATGTGAAATTTAAACTATTCTAAAAATAATTAAACTTAAGAATATGTATGCGTATTTGTATATTTTTTTACTTCTTAAATTTGACATAAGATATAAATAACTTTCTTTTAATGCACTGTATTTATCCATAAATGTAACTATATATGATTCACGATATTTTGGAAATGCAATTGTTACAGGCCACATATGTTTCAAAATTATGTCTTGCTCAAGTGGGTTTAAATCAAATAATTCTGATGCATTTTTTAAAGCAATTCTTGGATGTGCAAAAGCATGTAATTCTGAGATTTTTTTGTTTTTGCAACTGTGTCTCCAATCATATAAAAATAAGTCATGTATCATTGCAGCTCTTGCTGTTGAAACATAGTCAAGTCCAAGTTTTTTTGCAATGTAATAGCTATAATATGCAACATGAATACAATGTTCATAACAAGATGTGTCACAGTGTTGTCTATAAGCTTTCATCTTTTTTACTGTATCATTTGAAATAATTTCATTTATGATATTGAAAAATTCAATTTTTTCTTCTAAACTTTTATTTACTAAATTTTCCTGTCTTTTGTTTTCTAATAATAGATTCATTAAAAAATAATCTCTCCTTTAAAGTGTTAATCTATATTTTATTATATCACTATATGAGCAAATAGTGAAGTAGTTAATAAAATTTTAATAATTTTAAAAGTTACTGGACAATGTTTTTGAAAGGCACATAAGCGATATAAATCTTACAATCATTATCTAGTAGCATTTTCAAAGTTTTTTATAGAATTAAGTACTCTTTCTTTGTTTACTTCTGATGGCTCTACAAGAGGAAGTCGAGTTTTGCCACAATTTAGTCCAACATGTGACATTGCATATTTTACTGGAATTGGATTTACCTCGCAAAACAGAGAATTTATTAAGTCAAGTGAATCAAGTTGCATATTTAGAGCTTTTGACAAATTACCATCTAAATAATTATATACCATATTGTGAACATATTTTGGATATAGATTAGAAAGCACTGATATTACTCCAATTCCGCCTAAAGATAAAATTGGGATAACTTGGTCATCATTTCCAGAATAAATATGCAGATTATCTTTGCAAAGATGAGCAATTTGTGCTACTTGTGAAATGTTTGAACTTGCTTCTTTTATTGCCACAATGTTTTTTATTTTTGAAAGTTCAAGGCATGTAGCAGGTTTAATGTTTAGGCCAGTTCTACTTGGAACATTATACAAAATGATTGGAATATCAACGCTTTGAGCAATTGAACTGTAATGTTTGATAAGTCCGGCTTGAGTTGTTTTATTATAATATGGGCTTACAATAAGCAAACCATCTGCTCCAACACTTTGAGCATATTTAGAAAGTTCAATAGATGTTTTTGTATTGTTTGAACCTGTTCCAGCAATTATAGGAACTCTTCTTCTTGTAATTTGAACAGCAAATTTAATAATTTCTTTTTTCTCTTCAGTTGAAAGTGTTGCAGATTCGCCTGTTGTACCACAAATAATAAGGCTATCAACACCTTCTAAAATTTGAAAATCAATTAGTTTTCGCAAGGTCTCAAAATCAACTTCTCCATCATCTGTAAAAGGCGTAACAAGGGCTGTACCACAACCTTTAAAAATAACATCTTTCATATGTACCTCCTTGATTAATTATATGAGGTAATATAAAAGATGTTGAATAAAATTAAAGTCTATCTAAAATGTATGAATTTAACGGCACATTTTTTCCACTATTTGTACTGCATTTGTTGCTGCACCTTTTCGAATGTTATCTGCAACAACCCATAAATTTACACCAGAGTCTACACTATAGTCTCTACGAATTCTACCAACAAAAACTTCATCTTTTCCTGTTGCTTCAATTGCTAGAGGATACACATTGTTTTTCACATCATCTTGAACTATAAGGTTTGGAAAGCTTTTTAATGTGTCTATTAAATCTTCCATATCAAAATTTTTTTCGAATTCAACATTTATAGATTCACTGTGTGCATTAAAAACAGGAACTCTAACTGTTGTTGCAGTTATTTTTAAGTCAGGTCTTTTTAGAATTTTTCTTGTTTCATTTATCATTTTTTCTTCTTCTTTAGTATAGCCATTGTCTAAAAATACATCAATATGTGGTAAGCAGTTTGAGAAAATAGGGTAAGGGAATTTTACAAGGTCATAACCTAAGTTTTCTCTATCCATTTTCTCATCTTGCAAATATGTTTTTGAATGATGTGCTACACCGTTTTCTAAATCTGTAACGCCGTCTCTTCCAGCACCAGATACAGCTTGATATGTAGAATAAACAATTCTTTTAATTTTGTATTTATCATCTAATGGTTTAAGGGCAACAACAGCTTGAATTGTAGAACAATTTGGGTTGGCAATAATTCCGTGATTGTTTTGTATTTCTTCTGGATTTACTTCAGGTACAACCAATGGAACGTCTTTGTCCATACGAAAAGCACTGCTATTATCAACTACTGTGCAACCTTTAGATACAGCAATAGGGGAGTATTTTTTAGAAGTGCTTGCTCCTGCTGAAAATATTGCAAAGTCAAATCCTTCATCAAAAGAATGCTCATTAAGCTCATAAACTGTATATTCTTTTCCCATAAAATTTACCTTTTGTCCTGCAGATTTTTTTGAAGCAAATAATACATATTCTGAAATAGGTAGCTTTCTTTCTTCTAAAACACGAAGTACAGTTCTTCCAACAAGACCAGTTGCACCAACAATTGCCAATTTATATTTTTTCATTTCATCAACTCCTTAAATTATTGTTGCTATTATATGCTAAAAAAATTAATTTGTGAATAGATGAAAGAAAATAAAAAAAGAAAAAGACGTAAGTAAGATGTTTAGAAGCGTAACACAAATGTAATGAAAATGTAATATAACAGTAACAAAAATCTAAAACCCTTGCGAGAGTACATATGTATCGACTTTTTTATAAGAAAGCATATTGAAAAGAAAAAGAAGTGATGATAATATAAGTAAAGAATAAGCTTATAAAATTTAATAAAAATTTTCAAAAAAAGAAAAATGAAAATACACAGTTAAATTTTAAAGGTAAATTGAAAAAGGAGGAAAAATTTAAGATGACAAAGTTAAAAAACGACAGACAAAAAGGTATTACGCTAATTGCGTTAGTTGTGACGATAGTTGTATTGATTATCTTAGCTACAGTAAGTATTTTAGCTGTATTTGGAGATAATGGGATAATAGCAAGGGCACAAACTGCAAAAGATACACATGAGAAAGGAAAGGCAGATGAAACAAATACACTAGATGATTATGCAAGTTATATTGGAAATTATTTAGATGGAAAAGGTGGAAACTCTGGAGGAAGCACAGGAGGAGATGATACTCCAAAAGATCCAACAGACAATTGGGATTTAGATAAAGTAACTATAGTAGATGGAGGAAATGATACAAAAGTACCAGTTCCAAATGGCTTCTATTATGTAGGAGGAGATGTTGATACGGGATTTGTTATATCAGATAAACAGGGAGATACGTTAGATGCGTCAGGTGTAAATATGGGAAATCAATTTGTGTGGATACCAGTAGCAAGCGAAGCTGATTTAACAAGAACTAATTTTGATGCAAATGGTAATCCAACAACAAATGCACCAACAGAAGGAAGAGATGTAGCAAGTTGTACAGAGCCATTTGCATATGGATATTCTACAGAAGCAAGTGAATATGCAACAATGAAAACACAGGTACTTAAATATGGGGGATTTTATTTAGGTAGATTTGAGGCTGGAGTAAATAGTACTACATTAAGAAAAGCGGCTACATCAGCTGAAACTGTTGTATGTAAAAAAGGAGTTGCACCATATAATTATATATCATGGGGAAATAATATGAGTTCTATAGGAACAAGTGGTGCAGTGTATTTAGCTAAAAATATGTATGCAAATTCAGACAGTGTAACAAGTACATTAACATATGGATGTCAATGGGATGCAATGTGTAGATATATAGGTGATAATCAGAGAACAACTCCTGCAACTTATCTCCCTGCGTTAACAGGCAATGTAGCAACAGATGTATCAAAGAAAATATATGACCTTGCAGGTAATTGTTTAGAGTTGACAATGGAAGCATATACTTCAAGTCGACGTGTTAGACGTGGCGGAGCTTTTGGAGGAACAGCTTCAATTGGAAACAGTCGTGCTGAAGCTAATCCAAGTGGAAATAGTGACCAATACTGCTTTAGACCAACACTATACATAAAGTAATACACTGCAAAAAATATTATCAAACTCTTGAACTATATGGCTATTTGTGGTAAACTATTTAATAGTTGATATAAAAAAGCCGATTGAAAAAGCAAAGTAGATTTAAGAGTTTGTATAAAAGAGAGCAAGGGTCGCTTGGTTGAAAGCCTTTGCAATACAATTTAGATTGAAATTTCACTTTTTAGGTCTTCTGCTGAAAAAATATTTGATTAGGTAGAAGCGGGAAAGCCCGTTATAGCAGTAATAAGGTTAATTACTATTAATAAATAGATATTAATAAATTTTAGGTGGTACCACGATTATTTAAAGCTAGTCGTCCTATTAAATAGGATAGACTGGCTTTTTTTGTGATACAAATATGAAATTTATAGCATAATACATTATAAATTTACATATTAAAAAATCAAGCAAAAATTGTAGTTATCACACATTATCGGGAGGTTTAATAGATGAAAGAACAAATCGAAAAGATTAGACAAGAAGCACTTACTGCAATTGCAAATGCAGAAGATGCAAAACAACTAGATGAAGCCAAAGTTAAATACTTAGGTAAAAAAGGAGAGTTAACAGCAGTTTTAAGAGGGATGGGAGCTCTATCAGCAGAAGAAAGACCTGTAATTGGAAGCTTTGTAAATGTTGTTAAAACAGAACTTGAAGAACAAATTAAACAAAAAGAAGAAATGTATGAAAAAGCAGAGTTAAATAGAAAATTACAAGAGGAAACAATTGATATAACTCTTCCAAGTTCTAAAATAAAAACAGGAAGCAAGCATCCTTTAAATAGAATAATTGAAGAGGTTGAAGATTTATTTGTTTCTATGGGATATGATGTTGTAACAGGCCCAGAACTTGAAACAGATGAGTATTGTTTTGAAAGATTAAATCTTCCAAAAGGTCATCCTGCAAGAGATATGCAAGATACATTTTATATTACTCCAGAATATCTACTTAGAACTCAAACATCTGCAGTTCAAGCAAGAACGATGATGGCAAATGAGGAAAAAGCACCAATAAGAGTAATATGCCCAGGTAAAACTTACAGAAGAGATGATGATGCAACACATTCTCATCAATTTAGCCAAGTTGAGGGCCTAGTAATTGATAAAGATATTTCTTTAGCAGACTT
>CAJMLO010000033.1 GCA_905214245.1 uncultured bacterium | reverse complement strand
TATTTATAATATTAATGTTGACTGAAGATGATTATTCAGAGTTTTATTCAATATGCCTAGACCGAGATTTAGCAGGAGAAGTAAAAAAAGCAATATCGCAAATTTTAGAGATGAGTCCAGCAGTAGCAGAATATTTTAAAATACCAAAAACTTTAAGCGGAAGACTTGAATGTACAATAACACATTCATTTTATCAACCTCGTACAGCAGAGGCAAACAGAAATAACTCAATTCATCCATCGGCATTTATTGCGGACGAATTTGGTGCTATGAAAGATATTTCAAATGTTGGAGCAATGAAAACTGGACAATTAAGTGTGAAAAATCCTCTAATGTTTAGATTGACATCAGCATATGCAGAAGATAAAAGTCCAATGTTAGCAGAATTAGACTATTTAAAGAAGATTTATAATGGGCTAGAAAAAAATGAAAGATTATTTGCTTTAGTTTATTATGCTACAGAAGAACATTTATGGGATGATATAGGATTGCAAATGGCTAATCCACTTAGAATTGAAGAAAATTATGAAGAAATAAGAGATAATAGAAATCAAGCACTTGCTAAACCAGAAGAAAGAACGGAATATTTAACGAAAAATATGAATTATTTTGTACCATCTAATAGTGGAGAGGCTTTTGTTTCAATTGATAAGTTAAGAAAATGTAAGAATACAAGAGGAATATTCGATTGGAATGGAAGAAATGTTTATTTAGGATTGGATTTAGCAATGACAAATGATAATACATCAGTTTCTATGGTGACTATGGAAGATGGAATGGTTTATGCAAAATCATGGGCATTCATTCCTGCAGATCGAATTGAAGAAAAAAATAAACGCGAAAGAACAGACTATAAAAGATTCATTCAAGAAGGAAGTTGTTTTGCTTGTGGAGAGGAAATTATATCATATAGTTTTGTTGAAAGATTTATTATGAATTTAGAAAAAGAATATGGTGTTCATATCGTACAGATAGGTTATGATAGATATAATTGTATTTCTACAGCAAATAAACTTCAAGAGGCAGGATATGAGACAGTTGAAGTAAAACAACATTCAAGTGTTCTACATCCACCAACAAAATTTTTACAAGAAAGTATATTGCAAAGAAAATTTAGTTATGATGGTGACAGATTATATGAAATAAATTTTCAAAATGCAAAATGTACAGAAGATACTAACTTAAATAAATATGTTAATAAGAAAAAATCTAGTGGAAAAGTCGATATGGTTGTAAGTACAATTATAGCGACTTATTTATTACAACAAAAAATATTAAATGAAGATAATTTTGTATGTCAAAGTTTTTAGGAGGTGAGAAAAGTGAAAATAAGAAATATTTTTAAAAGAAATATAAAAAATGAAGCAAATAAAGAAACAATTATTGATGAAAATTCGGTAAACGATGTAATACTAAAAGCTTTGATATCTGGAGAAGAAATTGACAGAGAAAAAGTATTAATGATACCTGCAGTTTCAAGTGCAGTGGGGTTAATTTGTGATTCATTTGCAATGATACCATTTAAGCTATACAAAAAAACAACAAAAGATGGAAAGAAACAGACATCAGAAGTAGAAGATGACAGAGTAAATATTATAAATTTAGACACAAAAGATACTTTGGATGGGTTTCAATTCAAAAAAGCAATTGCAGAAGATTACCTTTTAGGAAAAGGCGGATATGCATATATCAACAAAAGAGGTAATAATTTTGTTGGACTAAATTATGTAGAAGAAAAGAAGGTCTTATTTGAAAGAAATACTGATGCAATATATAAAAATTATTACATATTAATTGATGGAAAAAGCTATAGACCGTATGATTTTATAAAATTGTTAAGAAATACAAAAAATGGAGCATACGGAACAGGATACACAAAAGAAATAAGTAAAAGTTTAGAAACAGCTTATAAAAGAATAATATATGATTTAGAATTAATGAGAACTGGTGGAAATAAGAAGGGATTTCTAAAGGCACAAAAACATTTAGATGAAAAGGGAATGTCAATATTAAAATCTCAGTGGAATGATTATTTTGCAGGAAAATCTAGCTGTGTTATTTTAAATGATGGAATGGAATTTCAGGAAGCATCAAACACATCTGTTGAAAATCAATTGAATGAAAAGAACAAAACATTTAGTGAAGAGGTAAAAGAAATATTTCACATAGGAAAAACAAATGAGGATTTCTTAAAAAATGCAATTATGCCAATCGCAACAGCATTTTGTACTGCCTTAAATCGAGACTTCTTACTTGAAAAAGAAAAGAAGTCTTATTATTTTGCACCAGACTATACAGAATTAATCAGATGTACTATAAAAGAAAGATATGAGGCATATAAAACTGCAATAGAATCTGGATTTAAAACAATAAATGAAGTTCGATATTTAGAAGGCGATGACGCACTTGAAGGTTTAGATTTAGTAAATTTAAGCTTAGGAAGTGTATTATTTGACCCAAAAACAAAACAAATTTATACACCAAACACTAACAAAATAGTTAAAATTGGTGAAGTAAATAAAGATGACAAACAGATAGATGAAAACAACAAGGAAAATAAACAACAAAATGGTGAAGAAGCGGAGGGAGGTGAGCAAATTGAAGAATAAGTTTTATGAAATTAAAAACATAATACCAAATGCAAGTGCTGACCTTTACTTGTATGGAGAAATAGTTACAGACGACACTGACTGGTGGACTGGCGAAAAAGATAATAATTTAATTGGATTACAAAGTTTCAAAGAAGAACTCGATAATTTAGGAAATATATCAGACTTGAACATATTTATGAATACACCAGGCGGAGAAGTATTTGTAGCAACTACAATATGCAGTATGTTACAAAGATTAAAAGATGCTGGAACTAAAATTCATACATATGTAGATGGATTGTGTGCGAGTGCAGGTACATTCATTTTGATGATGGGTGACGATGTAAATATTTATGAAAATTCAGTTGTAATGATACATAAACCAATAAATATCTGCTATGGTAATGCATTAGATTTTCAAAAATGCATAGATGTTTTAAATACTATTGAAAATAGTACTATGATACCACTTTATATGAAAAAAGCAAAAGTCGACGAAGACAAAATAAAAGAGCTTATAAATGCTGAAAGTTGGCTAGGAGCAAAAGAAGTGAATGATACTTTTAATGTTAATCTAATAAAAGAACAAAAGCAAGTTGCTGCATGTGTATCTAATTTATTTAAAAATTACAAAAATGTGCCAAAATCATTAAAAAATATGCTTAAAAAAGCAGAAGAACCAAAGTTGGATTATTCTGATTTTGAAAAAAGATTATTTAATATAAAAAAATAATGAAAACAGCTATTAAGATAGTTGTTTTTTTATTTTATAAAAATTTTAAAAAAGGAAGGTAAGAAAATGAACGAAAAAGAATTGAAAGAAAAAAGAAATGAATTACAAGCTAAAATGGAAGAAATTCTAAATAAAGCTAAAATTGAAAACAGAGCTATGAATGATGAAGAAATCAAAAGCTTTGATGATGTAGAAAAAGAAATTAAAAATATTGATGCAACATTAGAAAGATGTAACAAAATTAACAAAATGGAATGCACAAAAGTAGAGGGAGAAAAAGAATTAACACAAGAAGAAAAAGACGTTAAAGCATTTGCAACATTTATAAGAAACTATGTAAATGGTGTACCACAAAACTCAGAAACACAACTAACAAAAGGTGATAATGGAGTAATAATACAAAAAACAATTGCTCAAAAAGTTACTGATAAAGTTATTGAAATATCACCACTTTATGCAAGTACAACCAAATATGATGCAAAAGGAACATTAGCTGTACCAAAGTATGATGATACAACAGATGATGTAACAGTTGCTTATGCTACTGAATTTGATGAGTTAGTTTCACATTCAGGAAAATTTGCAACAGTTGAATTGACAGGATTCTTAATTGGGGCATTAACAAAAATATCTAAATCAATGATAAATAATACAGATATAAACTTAACAGATTATGTTGTAAACAAAATGGCTGAAAAATTTAAATTATTCTATGAAGGAGAAATGTTAAATGGAACTGATGGAAAAATTTTAGGTATTGTTAAATCTTATGATTCAACAAATATGAAAGTGACATTAGGTGCAAAATCTTCTGTAACTGCTGATGAATTAATTGATATTCAAGAAAGTGTTCCAGATGAATTTCAAGTTAATGCTTATTGGATTATGAATAGAGATACAAGAAAGAAAATAAGAAAATTAAAAGACAGTGATGGAAACTATATTTTGAATAGAGCATTTAATGAAAAATGGGATTATGAATTACTAGGAAAACCTGTTTATTGTTCAGAAAAAGCTGAAAGACTTGGAACAGCATCAAAACCAGTAATATTCTATGGAGATTTTTCAGGTCTTGCTATTAAAGAAACAGAGTCAATAGAAATTCAAATCTTATTAGAAAAATTTGCTACACAACATGCAATAGGAGTTGTTGGATATTCTGAATTAGATGCTAAAGTTGAAAATACACAAAAAATTGCTGTTGCTGTATCTGGAACAACAGACCCAACAGCAAGTAAATAGACTTCCTAAAAAGGAGGACAAACAATGAAAGTAAGTGAAATTACTGCAAAAGATATAACTAATTATTTGAGATTATCAGAAGTTAGTGAAGAAGATAATAAAAATATTGAACTATTTTTAAATATTGCTAAAAACTATATAGAAAATTATACAGGAATACCACAAAAGTCCGAAGATGAAGAAGCGGAAACACTTGATACATATTCTGACTTTGTCATTGTTGTTTATGTATTATGCCAAGATATGTACGACAATAGAGTTATGTATGTTGATGGTAAAAATACAAATAATACTGTAAAAACTATTCTTGATATGCATACGAGGAATAACTTATGATAAACGCAGGCGATTATAATAAAAAAATATCTATATATCAAATTAAAGAAATAGAGGATAATGATGGATTTGTTACAAGGAATAGAATTGTTATCCTTGAACCTTTTTCAAAAGTAAAAACAACAAAAGGTTATACTTTAATTGCAAATGGATCTGATTTTGAAAAAGCTTATACCAATTTTACTATTAGATATTCAAAAAAAGTGGAAGATGCATATTACAATTCAAGCAGAGATGTATATGTAAAATATAAAGATAAAATTTTCACTGTAGAATATCTGAATAATATAGATGAGGCAAATATTGAACTTGAAATGCAATGCAAAAGAGTGACGAAATAATGGCAAGATTTAAAGAAGAACTACCAAATGATTTAATAAAGATGTTTCAAGAATTAGACCAAGATAGTGAAAAAATGATAGGAGAAATGACAAAAGCAGGAGCAGAAAAGGTATATAAAAATGTACTTAAAAATGTTCCTGCTTCTTTTAAAAATTCTAATATAATGAAGTGCTTAAAAATAACAAAAGTATATAAGACACCAAGCGATGGAGGAATAAATACTAAAGTTGGCTTATATGGATATTTCAAGAACAAAAGAGGAGTAACAACACCAGCACCACTTGTTGGAAATATTTTTGAACACGGAACATCAACAGTAAAGAAACATCCATTTATGCGTAAATCATTTAGAAAAGCAGAAATAGAGTCAGAAATGAAAAAAGTCCAAGAAAAATATTTACCAAAGGAGTAATTATGGAAAGTGAAATAAAAAAGATTTTAAATTTAGATATTCCAGTTGCACATCTAAAGTATAAAGGAAACAAAAAGACTTATGTTGTATGGACAATAATAGATGAAGAACCACTTTCTTCAAGTGATGATGAAATAACTGATAGTGAAGTTATTGTTGATGTAGATATTTATAGTGATAGCAATTATTTAAAAATAATGAGTTCAATAAAAAATAAAATGAAAGAAAATGACTGGACATGGGATGGAGATAGTCAAGAGTTTTTTGAAGAAGAAACAGGCTTATATCATAGAACATGTTCTTTTAAGAAAGGTAGGTATATAAATGGCTAGTATAGGGCTAAGAACAGCAAAATATAATAAAATAGATTATGCTACAAAGAAATATGCAGCATTAGAAAAAGAATCAATAGTACCAATTTTGGGAAGATTAATTGATGCAAAACCGAATCCAGAAAAAAATAGCACAAAACTTTATGCAGATGATATAGAAGCAGAAAGTGACACATCATTTAAAGGCGGAACTGTAAATATAACAGTTGATGATGTTACTGATGAAGTGTATGCAGATATAAAAGGATGTACAATTACTGAAAAAGAAGTTATAGACAATTCAGAAGATATAGCACCAGAAATTGGTTATGGTCATATTGTTACTAAAGTATACAAAGGGGTAAAAAGTTATAAAGTGGAATTTTTACCACGTATTCAAATAACAAAAGTAACTGCAGATAGAAAAACAAAAGGGGAATCAATAGAATACAATACAGTATCCATTGAAGCAGATTTGAAAGAATTAGAAGAAGAAATTAATGGTATGAAAGTTGGAACTTGGAGAAAAATGAAAACATTTGCAACATTACCAGAAGCTCAAGCATATCTAGATGAATTACTAACACCATCAAAATAATTTTAAAAAAAGTAGACTATTTTTTAGTCTACTTTTAATTTTTTAGGAGGTAAAAAATGACAAATACTATAAAACATTTTAAATGTGGAGATACAGAGTATCCGTTGGCATTTACAATGAATGTAATTGAAAAAATACAAGATAAATATGGTTCATATGAAAAATGGGGAGATATGACAGACAGTAAAAAACAAGAACCAAACATTGGAGCATTAAAATTTGGAATAACTGAAATGATTAACGAAGGAATAGACATTGAAAATGAAAACTTAGAAACAAAAAGAGAATTTTTAACAGCAAAACAAGTTGGAAGACTTATAACAGAATTAGGAATGAAGAGATTAACAGACAAAGTTCAAGAAACAGTAATTGAATCAACAAAGAATAACGAAGAAGAAAAAAACGTGTAATCCACGAGGATGAAGAATTTATTATTGATTTCTCGTGGATATTATTTATTGGACATTGCTTATTAGGTTTTAGTGAAAAAGAAGTGGGGAGAATGACTTTATCAAAATTTCTGAAATTATATAAGCATTATAAAAACGATTATGATTTTAAATTAAAACATATAACATATGAAGAAATAGAAGAAAGAATAAATCATCAAGGAGAAATGTTTAGTGATGAATAAGATGGAAAAAATTAAATGCCCTCAATGTGGACAAACTTTACTTTTTATAAGTCACATTGAAGGAGAAATAAAATGCACAAGATGCAAAAATAAAATACGAATACAAAAAGAAAAGAGTGAGGAACACGCACATACAGAGTTAGTGAAGTAGTTACCCAATACCTTTCTTTATTATATAGATTTTTTAATAAAGAAGGTGAAAAAATGGCATCAAGTTTTGGAGGAACCGTAAAGCTAACTGGTGAAAGTGAATACAGAAAAGCATTAAGAGATATAACAACTAATTTAAAAGAAGTTTCAAGTGAACTAAAATTAACAAATACACAGTTTTCATCTGGAGATAAAACTGTAAAAGAAACAAAAACTTCATATTCAAATATGAATAACACAATTCAACAGCAAAAAGCAAAGGTAACAGAACTAAAGACAATTATATCTCAGATGTCTAAAGAATATAAAGAGCATCAAGATAAATTAATACAGGTAGAACAACAATATGGGAAAAATAGTGAAAAAGCATCTGAGTATCGAACTAAATTAGGAAATACAGAAAATCAATTAAGAACTTTTAAAACTCAACTTAACAATGCAGAAACACAATTAATAGAGATGGAAAATGCGACTGGTAAAAGTAACAAAGAACTTAAAGAGATGAAAAATGGTTTTGATGATGCAGGTCAAGGAGCAATAAAATTTGGAGATTTGTTAAAAGCAAATGTATTAGGTGATTTTATTACAAGTGGGTTGAAAGCAGTTGGAAGTGCAGTTAAGCAAGTGGGATCTACACTATTAAGTGTTGGCAAAGATGCATTAAATAGTTACGCAGATTATGAACAACTTGTAGGTGGTGTAGAAACATTATTTAAAGATAATGCTAGTGCAGTTGAAAATTATGCAAATAATGCGTATAAAACAGCTGGTTTATCTGCAAATGATTATATGGAAACTGTTACATCATTTTCAGCAAGTTTATTACAAAGTTTAAATGGTGATACTGCAAAATCTGCACAAGTAGCAGATATGGCAATTACAGATATGTCAGATAATGCAAACAAAATGGGAACAGATATGTCAATGATTCAGAATGCTTATCAAGGATTTGCAAAACAAAATTATACTATGTTGGATAATTTAAAATTAGGATATGGTGGAACAAAATCCGAAATGGAAAGACTATTAAAAGATGCACAAAAGGTTACGGGTGTCAAATATGACATAAATAACTTAAACGATGTTTATCAAGCAATTCATGTAATACAAGGTGAACTGGGGGTAACAGGAACAACGGTAAAAGAAGCTAGTACTACAATTCAAGGTTCAGTTGCTGCAATGAAATCTTCGTGGCAAAATATGCTGACAGGAATTGCTGATGATAATGCAGATTTTGAAGGTCTAGTTAACAATTTAGTAGACAGCATAGGAACAGCAGCAGAAAATATAATGCCTAGAGTACAAACAATTATAGACGGAATTGTAGCGTTAATACCTCAATTAGTGGAAAAAATAATTGAACATTTACCAGAAATAATGGATGCTGGTTCAGAAATAATTACTCAATTTGTAGATAGCATTACAACATTTGCGCCAGATATTGGATATTCAGCATTTTATGTAATAGATGCACTAATAACAGGAATAGTTGAAAATTTGCCTATGATATTACAAATGGGAATAGATTTATTAATGGAATTTATAAATGGAATTTCACAAACATTACCAGATTTAATTCCAGTAGCAATAGAGTCATTAACAACGTTAGTAATAACGCTTTTAGATAATATAGATGTAATAATAGATGCTGGAATTGAATTGATTCTAGCATTGGCAGATGGACTAATAAATGCATTACCAGATTTAATTAATAAAATTCCAATAATAATAGATAAATTAATATCAGCGATAACAAATAATTTACCAAAAATTATAGATATGGGCATAAAATTAATTGTTAAATTAGCAGAAGGTCTTATAAAAGCCATTCCTCAATTAGTTAGTAAAATTCCACAAATTATGACATCAGTTTTAAATGGATTTAAAAACTATTTTTCTAACATGCATGATGTAGGAAAAAATCTTGTATCTGGTATTTGGGAAGGAATAAAAAATGCTAAAAACTGGTTACTAGATAAAGTAAAAGAATGGTGTGGAAATATTTTAAATGGCATAAAAGGATTTTTTGGTATACATTCTCCTTCAAAAGTATTTAGAGATGAAATAGGAACGAATCTCGCTTTAGGTGTGGGAGAAGGTTTTTCAGATACAATGAAAGAAGTGTCAAATGATATGTCCGCATCAATACCAAAAGAATTTGATATCAATTCAACAGTAACAAAAGTAGATACTACATCAAGTCAATTAACATTAGAAAATATAACAGGAGCTTTTGTAACAGCTGTTAAAACCTTAAATGCACAAGTAATAATTGATAAAGATGTTGCAGGAAGATTTGTTATTACATCAGTCAATAGTAAATTTGGAGAGGTTATGTAGAGGAGATGAAAAAAATGAAAGTAAGAAGATTTATAATTGAAAATGAAAAAGGACAGCAATTTAGATTAGATAATTTAGATGAAGGATGTTTTCTTACATCTCCTTCTGGATTGGGATACTCATATAATATTGATTTTGTTCAACTAGGGTATGAATTTATTGAAAACAATAAAAAAATACAACAAAAGAATCCAAAAGGAACTTTATATTTCAAATCATATGATAAAATAAAAGAATTTTGCGATTTTATAGAAAACTCAAAAGAATTGAAATGGTTATATGTAATTCCTTTTGAAAAAGAAGAAAAAACATATTATAAAGATGTTTCGATTGTAAAATTGGATAAAACGGAAAAATCAGGAAAATGGTTAGCTTGTCCAATTGAGTTTGCTAGTAAATCTTTATGGTATGAAAAAAACGAAACTATATTTAAAATAGAAAAATATGAAGAGGAAATGAGATATAACTATAGATGGAATAGTAGATATATAGATTATAACGTAAGATCTATAGAATTTTGCAATAGAGGGCATATTGAAGCTCCTTTTCAAGTAGAGATAAGTGGTTTCGTACAAAATCCTAGTATTGCAATCTTTATTAATAATGAAGAATATTCTAGTATAAAAATTCCTATAACAATAAATGAGTACGAAAAGTTATTGTATTCTAGTAAAACAGGAAATATTTATATACAAAAACAAAATACAGATGGTACAAAAGAAAATTTATGGAAAAAAGATTATATAGATATAACAAAGCAGAATATACTTAAATTACCAATACGGAGTATCAGAAATAAGATTAACAGCAGATGATGATATATTAAATGCAAAATTAGTTATATTTCCACAGTATAAGGTGGTGTAAAAATGAGTTTTAAGATTTCATTTAATAATAAGGAATATGATTTCATTTATAATGAACAAAGTGGATTCTATGAAATTGAGTTAGAAGCACCAAAGACTGGTGGAATATATGAGGCTGAAATTATATTTGAAGATTTACTAAAAAACAAAGAAGTAATAAAAAGAAAAGTACAAATATTTGAAAAAGAAAAGAACATTAGCTCTTCAAAAGAAACGCTGGTGTTCTTTTTAGATAAATATGATTTAGAGATTAAAGACGTTATCGAATTTGAGGATTATGAATATGTAATAGATGAAGAAACAAATAAGAATACAGTTTTTAATATTGTAAGTAAGGTAAATGCAGAAAATGGAGATATAGTTATTTTACAAAGAAATAAAAAAATTGATTATATTGGAAAAATTAAAGATATTCAAAATGAAGATGGAGAATTAAAAAGAAAGATTACTATAGAATACATTTCAAATATTTTTAATAGGAAAGTGATAATAGAAAATGAAAACATAATAAGTGATGCTGGAATTGAAGATTTTATTGCAAATGAAATAAAAAATAATTTTACTAATTCAGATGATACGTTATTAAATATTAAGTGGTTAGATGTTGAAGTTAAAACACATACAAAAATAACAAAATCAATAGATAATGATAATGGAATTTACAATTTTCATACATTTATAACAAATTGCAGTCAAAATTATAATATTGTACTTGACTTTTCATATGTAAATAAAAGAATAAAATTAATAATATATAAACAAGAAAATAAAGTACAGTTAATAGATACAACAATTCAAGATATTAGTAACTATGTAGAAAAGTTTGAGACAAGTGTTATTTCAAAAGTAGTCGTAAAAACTGATACAGATATACAAACGTGGTATTTGTTAAGTGATAGAACAATAACTCAAGATAAAGATGATGTAAATAGAGCTTTGGGGGAGATTGAGGTTGTATATACTTCTAAATCGGAGGATGCGAAACAAACAGCGTTAGATAAGCTTAAATCAAATACATACAACCATTATATTTCATTTAAGATAAATAGAAATAGTGAATTATTTGACGTTAATAATTTAAAAGTAGGAACTCCACTTAATGTAAGAACTAATAATAACATAATATTAGATACTTATATTTCTGCAATAAAAGATGATGGTAGCAATTTTATTGAAATAACTTGTGGAAATATGAGAGTTAATTTTATAGATAAATTATTGAAAGAAAGGAACAAATAAAATGATAAAAGGTTTTAGATTTACAAATCAACTTGCAAATGCGGAGGTAGATGCAAGAATACATCAAGAGTTTCTAAATAGAAATGATGGAATTTTTTATGGAATGGAATTAAGTTATACTAATACTTCAATAACTGTGGCAGAGGGACTTTGTGAAATTGCAGGAAGGCCAGTAGCAGTTATAGATAGTGAAACAGTTCAGGTGAGTACAGAAAACTTATATTGTATGTTAATATTGGAAATTGATTTATCTAAAGAATCTACAAAAGATATATTTGATCAAGTTTCTTTTAAATTATTAACATCTAGTACAAGCTATCCAACTGTTACTCAACAAGATATCAATCAATATAATGGAACTAATGATGTTTACCAAATAGAATTTGCAAGGTTTAGAAGCGGAACAACAGGGATAACAGATTTTAAAGATACGAGAAAATTTTTGAGCTTTACAGGAATATATGAGCAGATAAAAGGTGATTGCGAGAAAGTAATGGAAGAAATAAAGCAAGAACTTAAAAATATTGAAGATGGCAGTGCATATTTACTAAAAAAAGGAGATGGAAAAATTGAAGGCAATTTGGAGATTACTGATAATCTCAAATGTGATAATATTACTGATACTAATCGGAAACAAAGTTCTTTATGATGATAGATTTGCAATACTTGAAGGTATAATAATTACACCTGCTTTGGGCTCAGAAGATACAAAGGGCAGTATATCTTTAAATTATCCAACTGGATTTAATAAATATAATTGTGTAGTCATTGGTCTTATGTCACAAAATACAGGTAATGATGAGAAATCTTATAATACATCAAGTTCAATTGGCCTTTCTGCTGAAGAAGTAAGAGGGTGTTATGGATTACAAGCTAGTTTGAGAGGTGATGGAATACTAATTTCATTGTATAAAGTTAATAAAAATGCTCAGCAAAAAAATATTCATGTAAGAATAGTGCTTATGAAATTACCAACACTCGTTAAAGGAATTGATTACGTATTAGGTGATGTAACTGGTGATGGAAAAATAACATCAGACGATAAAGAGTTACTATTAAATTATTGCGCAGGAAACACAGGCCTTACTTATAAACAAACAAAATCAGCAGATGTTAACAAGGATGGAATGATTACTTCGGCAGACGGATTATTGATAGATAAATATGTAAATGGTCAAATTTCAAAATTTGACTAGGAGGATATTGAAATATGTTAGAAATAATAGAAGAGATTATAGAACCAACAAAGATATATGTTGATACTACTTTTAAAGTAAAAGTGAAAATTAAGATAAAGTCTAATTATACTCTAGGAGATGTAAAAAAAGTAACTTGTAACTATTTGAAAAGTATAATATGCAAGGACTTAAAGGAAGGAGTTACGCAATGAAAATAAATAATAAATATGAACTTGCGGTATTTGAAGATGAAGATAAAGCTGATTTAGTAGAATATTCTGAAAAAATGCAACAAAGTATAGAAAAAGCACTAGATAACAATAAGGGAGAAAAAGGAGATGCACCAGTAAAAGGTACAGATTATTTTACAGAGCAAGAAATACAAGCAATAAAGAATAGTATACTAAGCCAAGTAAATCAATTTAATATACAAGTAGTACAACAACTTCCTACAGGAAAGATTGATACTCATACAATATATTTTGTACCTAAAGCAA
>CAJMLO010000032.1 GCA_905214245.1 uncultured bacterium | reverse complement strand
ATATATATATGAATTTATCAATTAAAAAATATAAATAAAATAAAAAATATTATATCACGTATTTTTTGGTATCTAATAACATAAAAATATTGGCGAAAAAAGCATGATTTAGAAGATGGATAGTAAAATTACTGTTTTGTCAATAAAAGAAAAAAAGAGAAAATAGAAGAAAAAACGAGGTATAATGAGCAAACTATTTAATAATTTAATATCCAAAACCTGAAAAAGTGCATAAAATATATATGAAAGGGTAATAAAAGTATATGCAATTTGAAATTGCACAAGATATGTAGTATAATAAACTTTGTCACGCATCAAAAAGGAGAGTGAAATTATATTTTAAACAGCAAAACAAAACACTACACGAAAGAAGCATTTAGATTTATGAACATAGTAGCAATTGCACTGTTTATCATAATGGCAGTTATATTAATAAAATTTAAAATAGTATGCGAAGTAACTGCAAATGGAGAAAAATTAGGATATATTACAGATAAAGAAAAATTTGAACAATCTGTTAGCGGTATTATAAATAAAAAAGAAGATAACAAACTATATACAACAATTGAAAATATGCCAGAATACAATTTAGTTTTTGTTAGTAGAGATGAAGAAACAAATGACGAAGAAGTTTTAGCAAAATTAGAAGAAAGTTCAGAAACAACTTATAAATTATATGCGGTGACGATAGATGGAAAAGAAAAAGCAACTGTTAAAAACTTAGACGAGGCTGAAAATTTAGTAGCAGAATTAAAAAAAGAATATAAAGACAAATCAAGCAAGAAAATAGCAATAGTAGATGTTATTACAACAGATAGAAATAAAGATGTATCAACAATACAAGTTGCTAAAGCAAGTATTACAGATGAATTAGATAAATCTGTGGTAAAAGTTGCAAGAACTGCATCAACAACTAAAAAAGTTACATCAAGAGGTAGTTCTTCAACAACTAAAAAGACTACATCTACTAAAACATCAAAAGGTAAAACTACAAAGAAAACAACATCTACATCATTGAATGGTGTAAAGTTAACTGTAAAACCTGTTTCAGGAATTATTACATCACGATTTGGTTCAAGAGAAAGTATAAGAAGTAGTGGACATAGTGGACTTGATATTGCAACTAAAAAGGGAACAAAGATAAAAGCTGCAGCTGGTGGAACAGTAGTATTTGCTGGATATAGTGGAGCATATGGAAATGTAGTTAAAATTTCACATGGTAGTGAAATTAAAACATATTATGCTCACTGTAGTAAATTATATGTTAAAACTGGTGATACAGTATCAGCAGGAGATGTAATTGCAGCAGTTGGTTCGACCGGACGTTCAACAGGTAACCACTTACACTTTGAAGTTGTAAAAAATGGTGTGTCTGTAAACCCACAAAATTATTTATATTAAAATAAAGAGCTAGAGTAGGCTACTACCCTAGCTTTTACTATGTAATAGGTACTTTGTAAGACGGACTCAAAAAGTACCAAAAAGGCTCGAGGAATGGAAACTTTTGAGTCCATCCAAAATGATAACTAAAATTTAATTGATTTTGATTGACATTGGCAAATATAAGTTATAAAATAATGAAATAATAATATATTGTATGAAACAATTATTGGAGGAAAAAATGAAAATTTTGTTAGATGCAATGGGTGGAGATAATGCACCAGATGCAACCATAAAGGGAGCTGTAAAAGCTATAAATCAAGTTGAGGCAGAAGTAATTTTAATAGGACAAGAAGATGTAATAAAGGCCAAAATTAAAGAATTTTATGGAAAAGATGATATTAAAGAAATATCATCAAGATTAAGCATACATAATGCAACAGAAACAATTGAAATGGAAGACATACCAACACAAGCAATAAAACATAAAAAAGATTCTTCGATGGTTGTAGGATTTAATATGTTAAAAGCAGATGAAGGAGATGTATTTATTTCAGCTGGAAATTCAGGAGCATTACTTACAGGAGCAACATTGCTTGTAGGAAGAATTAAGGGAATAGATAGACCAGCTTTAGCAGGAATATTACCTTCATATAAAAGCAGATTATTACTTATGGACTGTGGCTCAAATACAAATTGTAAGCCTATAAATTTATTACAATTTGCTCAAATGGCAACTATATATTTAAGAAATACTTTTGGAGTAGAAAATCCAACAGTTGGACTTCTTAACATTGGTACAGAAGAAACAAAAGGAAATGAGCTTACAAAGGAATCGTATAAGCTTTTAAAAGAAAGATCAAAAGAACTTGGAATTAATTTTGTAGGTAATGTTGAGGGAAGAGATGCTTTCTCAGGAAATCTTGATATCCTTGTTACAGATGGATTTACAGGAAATGTATTTTTAAAGGCTGTTGAAGGACTTGGAAAATTTGTTAAGAGAACATTAACGGAAAGCATAAAAAAGAATATTTTATCAATTATTGGAGCCATTCCAACGCTTCCAGCTATAAACCGTTTTAAAAAGACTGTTGATTATAAGGAATATGGTGGTGCTTTATTTTTAGGAGTAAAGAAGCCAGTTGTTAAGGCTCATGGAAGTAGTGATGAAGAATTATTCGAATTTACAATTAAGCAAGCAGAACAATTCGTTAAAAATAAAGCGGTTGATAAAATGATAGATGAATTTACTAAAATATATTGACAATTGATTCAAGATGTATTATTGTAAGGAAGAAATAAGTTATAAGAATTTTAAGGAGGTGAACTTTGATAATGGGTTCAGAAGAAGTTTTTGAAAAAGTAAAAGGAATAATTGTTGAACAATTAGGTGTTGCTGAAACATCAGTTAATATGGAATCATCTTTTATAGATGATTTAGGTGCAGATTCACTTGATATAGTTGAATTAATAATGGCATTAGAGGAAGCTTTTGATATAGAGATTCCAGATGCAGATGCGGAGAAGGTAGTTACAGTAGGAGATGTAGTTGACTACATAAAAGACCATATCGCATAGTAATGGAAGGGAAGAGATTGGAGCAAAATCTCTTCTTTTTTGCTTTTTAAAAATTTTTGTTGTATAATGTAAAAAGTGGTTACAAAATATAACAAATATTATGAAAGGAAAGATAAGATATGTTTGATGAATTAGAAAAAAATATTGGATATACATTTAAAAACAAAGCATTATTAAAAAATGCACTTACACATACATCATACGCATATGAAAATAAAGTAAGTAGTAATGAAAAATTGGAATTTCTAGGTGATAGTATCTTAGAGTTTATATCAAGTAAATACATATATGCTAATTATCCAAAATTAAAAGAAGGAGAAATGACTAAAGTTAGAGCAGAAGTAGTGTGTGAAGATAGCTTACATGTGGTTGCAAAAAAGCATAATTTTAGTGATTTCTTATATATTGGAAAAAGTGAGTCAGCATCACATGGAAATCAAAAGCCAGCAATTATGGCAGACAGCGTTGAAGCAGTAATTGCAGCAATATATTTTGATGGTGGACTTGCTGAGGCTGAGAAATTTATAATAAATAATTTAAAAGATGCAATAGAAAAATCAACTAAAAATGTTGGAATGAAGGATCATAAAACAGTACTTCAAGAGAGATTACAACAAAATGGAGATGTTAATATTAAATACACAGTTATTGGAACAAGTGGACCAGACCATGATAAAACATTTTTAGTTAAAGTTGAATGTAATGGAAAAATGCTTGCGACAGGCAGTGGAAAATCAAAAAAATCAGCTGAAATGAATGCTGCTGAAAAGGCACTTGAATTTTTAGACAAGAATCAGTAAAAGGAGAGTTGTATGAAAAAGGAATATATTATACCTATTTTTGTTCCTCATCTTGGATGCCCATATCATTGTAATTTTTGCAATCAAAGAAAGATAAGTGGGCAAAATAAAATGGTAACTCCAAAAGATGTTGAGGATACAATAGAGTATTATTTGAAGAATTTTAAAGATGATAATAAATATGTTGAAGTTGCATTTTTTGGAGGAAGTTTTACGGCAATTGATAAAAAGATTCAAGAAAATTTATTAAAAGCTGTTCAGCCATATATAGAAGACAAAAAAGTAAATAGTATCAGATTATCAACAAGACCAGATGCGATTGACAAAGATATTTTGAAAATGCTAAAGAAATATCATGTTAAAACAATTGAACTTGGAGTTCAATCGATGAACAACTATATATTAAATAGATGTGGAAGAGGACATACTGCTCAAGATGTAAAAAAAGCATCTAAATTAATACGATTTTATGGATTTACACTTGGACATCAAATGATGGTAGGACTTCCAGAAAGTACGATGCAAGACGAAATAAACACAGCTAAAGAATTGATAAAACTTAAACCTAAAATTGTAAGGGTATATCCTGTTTTAGTAATAAAAGAAACAGAGCTCGAAGAAGAATATAAAAATGGAGAATATATACCTCTTACAGTTACACAGGCAGTGGAAAGATGCAAAGAAATAGTGAATTTATTTAATAAAAAGAAAATAAAAGTAATTCGTATTGGACTTCAAAATACAGAAGAAATTTCAGATCCATCAAAAGAAGAAAGTCAAGTTGTTGCAGGACCATTTCACCCAGCATTTAGACAGCTTGTAGAAGCAGGTATGTGGTATGATGCGATTGTAAATGAAATAAAGAAAATAAATACAAAAGTAATGGCTGTTAAAGTTATTGCAAATCCTGAAAATGTAAATTTAGTTATAGGTCATAAAAAAGAAAATGTATTAAAATTAAAAGAGATCTATGAAGTTGATGTTACAGTAGAGTCGTCAGAAGAAATAAAACCAGGAAAATTCAAACTTGAAATTTTAAAAAGTTATGAATAAAGCTAAATTGCATAAACCACTCATTATTGGAAATAATTCTAATAATGGGTGATTTTTCATGAAGAATAAAAAAGTGTTTATATATTTAAAAGAATATATGATGATTGTGGTTGGTTGCATACTTATGGCAATTGGTACATCTTTGTTTTTACTTCCAAACCAGCTTTCATCAGGAGGGTTTGCTGGTATTGCAACAATTATATATTATTTATTTAAATTTCCACTTGGTATAGTTATGCTTGTTTTAAATATACCATTATTTATAATTGCTTTTGTTCGAGTTGGAAAAGAAACTACGATAAAGGGAATATTTGGAACAGTAATGTTATCAACTTTTATTGATATCGTTGATAAATATAAGCCACTTACAGAAGATAGAATACTTGCATGTGTATATGGTGGAATATTTATGGGAATTGGAACTGCAGTTGTTTTGAAAGCAAATGCTTCAACAGGTGGAACTGATATGCTTTCATATATTATACGTTCGTTTTTTCCACATTTTAGGTCAGCTAATTTAATTGTTGTAATTGATATAGTAATTGTTTTATTAAATGTACTTGCATTTAGAGAGGTTGAAATAGGGTTGTATTCTGCTATTGCAATTTACATTATGGGAAAAATGATTGATATAATTTTTGAGGGTGTGTATTTTACAAAAAGTATGTTTATTGTGTCAAATAAATATAAAGAAATTGCAGATGAAATTGGAAAAAAGCTATGTAGAGGAAGTACAGCAATTTATGCAAAAGGAATGTATTCAAAGGAAAAGAAAATGATGCTATGGTGCGTAGGTTCTAGGACAGAAACAGCTAAAATAAAGGAAATTGCAAAAGAAATTGATCCAAGTGCTTTTATTGTTATTTCAAATGCACGAGAAGCATGGGGAAAAGGGTTTAAATAAAATTACAAACAAATATCAATCTGTTCGCTAGACAAAAAGGTTAAATAAGTTTATACTATTAATTATAGAAAATGGGAAAAATAGTTGTCAAATATTAAGTAGTGTATAAGAGGAAAATATGGAAGAACAAAGATATGTAATAACTGATGTAGATTCATTTGAGTTAAGAGACATTTTTGAGTGTGGTCAATGTTTTAGATGGAATGCCAAAGATGATGGAAGCTACACGGGTGTGATAAAAAATGGTGTAATAAATGTAAAGAAAATAAATAATGATGTTATTTTTGAAGGTATTTGCAATGGAAATATAGCAGATATTTGTAGAGACTATTTTGACTTAAATCGTGACTATAATAAAATAAAAACAATACTTTCAAATGTTGATGAATATCTAAAAGAAAGTATAGAATATGGCTCTGGAATTCGCATACTTAATCAAGATTTATGGGAGATGATTATTTCTTTTATAATATCTGCAAACAATAATATTCCAAGAATAAAAGGAATAATTGAAAAAATGTCACAAAAATATGGTAATAAAGTTGTATGGAAGGGAAAAGATTATTATATTTTTCCTACAATTAAGCAATTGAGTAGTGCTAGTAAAGATGATTTAAGAGCTTTAGGTATGGGCTTTAGAGATACATACATATTTAATACAACAAATACAATTGCATCAGGTGATATTAATTTAGAAGAATTGCATAACGAAAAAGATACATCAAAAGTAAGGGAAAAATTGCTTACACTTTCTGGTGTAGGCCCAAAAGTTGCTGATTGTATATTACTTTTTTCTACTTTGAAAAGGTTTGATGTTTTTCCAATTGATGTTTGGGTTAGACGTGTTATGAATGATTTATATATAAAAAATGAAGATGAAACAAAAGTAAGCAAAAAAGAAATTGAAAAACTTGCTAAAGAAAAATATGGCGATTTAGAGGGAATCGCTCAACAATATTTATTTTATTGGAGAAGAGAACAATGAGTCTGCAAATTATTTATGGAAGATCTGGAACAGGTAAAAGTGAATATATTTTCAAACAAATAGCTAAGAAAATTGAGGAAGACATAAAACGAAAAATTTATATTGTAACTCCTGAACAATTTTCATTTACTGCAGAAAAAAAACTTTTAAGTTCTATATCTGGTAGTGCGGTAATAAATGCCGAGGTATTGACATTTGGACGTATGGCTCATCGTGTAATTCAAGAGAAAAAAAGAGCAAGTGCAAAAATGCTTTCTTCTTGCGGAAAGTCAATGCTTGTTTATGATATTTTGACTGATAAAAAGAAGGAGCTTTCTTTTATAGGTAAATCTTCTGAAAATGTGGAGCTTATATGTACTCAAATTACAGAGTTCAAAAAGCATGGAATAACAGTAGATATTTTAAAAGATACTATAGAAAACATAGATGATGAGTATTTAAAAATAAAACTTAATGATATGCTTAAGGTTTATGAAAAGTATAATGAAGAGATAGAAGATAAATATATGGATGAAAATGACAATTTGTCTATACTTATTAGTGAACTTGAAGATGCTGACGAATATAAAAATTGTGATTTTTATATTGATGAATTTGTTGGATTTACAAAACAAGAATATGATATTATTAGATTAATTTTGAGAAATAATAATATTTATATTACATCATGTATGGATTTACTTGATGAAAGCAATATGCCTGACACAGATGTATTTTATTCTAATAAAAAAACTATGCAAAGAATTTTAGATATTGCAAATGAGGAATCAGTTGATGTTTTAAAACCTGTATTTTTAAATGAAAAATACAGATTTAAAAATGAAGAATTGAGTCATTTAGAAGAAAATATTTATGGTATGCCATATAAAATTTATGATAAAAAGATAGAAAATATTGAATTATTTTTGGCTAATAACCAGTATTCTGAAATAGAGTATGTGTGTGAAGAAATTGTAAAACTTATAAGAGATAAAGGATATAAATATAATGAGATTTCTATTATTACAAAAAGCCTAGATTCATATTCAAATTTGTGCAGGGCAATTTTTAGCAAGTATAATATACCTGTATTTATTGATGAAAAACAGGATTTAAGCCAAAATGTGCTTGTTAGGTATATGCTTGCAATACTTAATATTTATGCAAAAAATTGGAGTTTTGAATCTGTTTTTGAATACATTAAAACTGGATTTTTGGATATTGATCCAATGGATATTCATATTTTAGAGAATTATGCTTTAAAATGGGGAATAAAAGCAAATAAGTGGTATCTTGGTGAATGGAATTTTTATGATGAATCTGATGAGGAAAAAGAAAAAATTTTACATATTAGAGAGCTTTTAATTGTACCTCTTACTGATTTAAAAAGAAAACTTGCAGGTCAAAAAGATATTAAAGATATTACAAAATGTTTATATAATTTTTTAATAGAACAGGGAATTGATAAGAAACTTGAAAATAAGATTGATAAGCTTCAAAAAATTAATGAAAAACAAAAAGCACAAGAATACGAAACAAGTTGGAAAGTTATAATGAATGTGCTTGATGAGATTGTAAATATGCTTGGAGATAAAAAGGTTTCATTTGAAAAGTATGCAGATATTTTAAAAATGGGACTTGGAGCAAGTGGACTTGGAAAAATTCCTATAACTCAAGACCAAGTAATTGTTGGAGATGTTGATAGATCTAGAAGCCATAAGGTAAAGGCTGTATTTATTATAGGCTTAAATGATGGCGCATTTCCTGGCAATTATAAGGACGAAGGATTTTTTAATGATAATGATAGAGAAAAGCTAAAACAAAAAGGTGCTGAACTTGCAAAAGGTTCTCTTGAACTTTTATATGATGATAATTTTAATATTTATAAAGCTTTTTCAACTTCAGAAGAAAAATTGTATTTATCATATGCATCTTCTGAACTTGAGGGAAAGCAATTAAGACCTTCAATATTTATAAATAGAATTAAAAAGATTTTTACTAAATTGATAGAGAAAAGTGATGTTGTAAATAAGAATGTTGAAAAAGATATTATAAATGAGGCAAAGGCATTTGAGGATTTACTTGATACACTTCGAAAATGGAAAGATGAAAATGATATAAATGAAGATGAAGCAAAAAAATGTGCTATTTTATATCAATACTTTTCAAATAGTGATAAGTGGAAAGATAGGCTAAAGTTTAGCATGCAAGCTATGAATTATACAAATGTGCCTGAAGATATTTCTAAAGAAGAAATACAAAAATTATATGGAAATACTTTAAGGACAAGTATTTCAAGACTTGAACAATATAAATCATGTCCATTTTCATATTATCTAAAATATGGCTTAAAGTTATCTGATAAAAGTGAGTTTAAGATTGAGGCAGTTGATACAGGTACATTTATGCATGATGTAATTGATAGTTTTTTTGAAAAAGTAGAAGAGAGTAATTTGAATATAAAATTACTTGATGATGATAAAATTCAAAAAATTGTTGATGAGATAATTGATGAAAAATTACAGTTAAAGCAAAATTACATTTTTACAAGTATTCCTAAATATAGGGTTCTTGCAGGTCGTCTAAAAAAAGTTATAAAACAGTCTATGAAATATATTGTTGATAGCTTGAAATTTAGTAAATTTGATGTTTTAGGACATGAGATGGAGTTCAAATCTCAAAAAGAATATCCGCCAATAGAAATTAAACTTGAAAATGGAAAAACAGTTGAAATTACTGGAAAAATTGATAGAATAGATATTGCAAAAACAGCAGATGGTAATTATATTAGAATTATTGATTACAAATCTTCTGTAAAAGATATTAATTTAAATGAGGTAAAAGCAGGTTTGCAATTACAGCTACTTACATATATGGACGCTGTTTGTGAGATAGAAGATGTACTTCCAGCAGGTGTACTTTATTTTAATTTGATTGATCCGACAATTAAGGCAAGTTCACACCTTTCTCAAGAGGAGATAGAGTTTGAATTAAGGAAACAATTTAAAATGAAAGGATTAATACTTGCAGACATTGATGTGGCACAAATGATGGATACAAATCTTGAAAAAGGTAGTTCAAATGTAATTCCAGCATATGTTGATAAAGACGGAAATTTGAGCCAAAAATCAAGTAGTGTTACAAGAAAGCAATTTGAAGATTTACAAAAATATACTAAAAATATGCTTAGCAAAATAAGTGAGGAGATTTTGTCTGGAAAAATAGATGTAAAGCCATATTATAAAGTGAAAGGTGGAAAAACACCTTGTGAATATTGCAGTTATAAATCTATTTGTCAATTTAATAATGGTATTTGCAAAAATTCTTATTATTATATTGGAAATATTAATAAAGATGCAATTTTAGAGCAAATTGCAAATAAAGAGGTTACTGATTAAGGTATTTTAGTAAAGTAATACAAAGAAGGAGGAAATGATGAGAAGAGATTTTACAAATGATGTTGTTGTACATAAAATAAAAAATAATATTCATTATTTGCAATTTAGAAAATTGCTTGAATATCCTGAATTAGAGCATTGTTATACAATGAGATTAAATGGAATTGATTTTAGAATTTATGAAAATGATAGCATTTTAAGTGCGACTTATGATAAAATATGTAATAGTACAGGTTTTGTTAGAGAAGCGATTGTAAAACCTCATCAAACTCACACTGATATTGTTGAAAAAGTGGAAAACCCAAAGCAAAATTTTAGTGAAGTTGATGGACTGGTTACTAATAAAAGAAATATTACACTTTGTACCACATCAGCAGATTGTACGAGTTTACTTTTTTATGATCCAGTAAAAAAGGTAATTGCAGATGTTCATTCTGGTTGGAGAGGTACGCAAAAGCAAATAGTTAAAAAGGCAGTACAGAAAATGAAAGAGGAGTATAATTGCAATCCAGAAGATTTAATATGTGCGATTTGTCCACACATTAGAGTCTGCCATTTTGAGGTATCAGAAGATGTAAAGGATTTATTTTATGATACTTTTTCATATATGAAAGACATTGATAGTATGATAAAACAAAGTAGTATAAATGGTAAATATTTTGTTGATACTACAAAGATTAATATACAGATGCTAAGAGATGCAGGAGTTAAACCAGAAAATATATTAGATAGTGGAAATTGCACTGTATGTAACAAAGATTATTTTCATTCATATAGAGCAGATAAAGAATTATCTGGCAGAAATGGTGCGATGATTATGCTTAAATAATAGCTATATAAAATGTACTTTAGAAGGGAGCAAAATAATATGTTTGAATTATTAAAAAAGGGAGATACAATAGGTGTAATTGCCCCATCTTCACCTGTAGATAAGGAAGATTTGGAGGTAATTAATCAATCTGTTTTATTGCTAGAGTCTGCAGGATTTCATATACAATTTGGAAAAAATGTATTTAGTCATACACTTGGATATAGTGCAACTCCAAAAGAAAAAGCACAGGATATTAATAATATGTTTGCAGATAAAAATATTAAATTAATTTTCTGCTTAAGTGGAGGCTTTAATTCAAATTCAACATTTGAATATTTAGATTATGATATAATAAAGAACAATCCAAAACCAATTTGTGGATTTAGTGATAGTACATCACTTACAAATGCAATATATGCTAAAACAGGTGTAATAACATTTAATGGTGCTACATTTAAAGCATTAACATCATGGCAAACAGAATACGCATATAAAGAAGTTATAAAAAGATTTGTAAAAGGTGATTTAAGCCTAGGACAAGAAGATGATGAATATATTACTATAAAAGATGGAATAGCAGAGGGAAAATTGGTTGGAGGTAATTTAAGCCTTACAACTCAAATGTGCGTGGGTAATTATTCAATAGATTTTAATGATAAAATTTTATTTATAGAAGAGTTTTGTTTAGAAACACCACCAGAGCTTGTTTCAAATTATTTATATCATATGAAACAAAATGGAGTATTTGATAAAATAAAAGGTATATGGGTAGGAAATTATGATGGAAGTGTTGCACTTGAAAAAATACTTTTAGATGTGCTTGAAGATAAATACAATTTTCCAATCATAAAATCAAATAATTTTGGACACACAGAAAGAAAAACAGTTATACCTGTTGGTGCGAAAGCAAAAATTGATACAACAAAAGATACAAAAATTGAGATATTAGAAAATTTATATATAGGATAAAAGAGGTTATAAATAGAGATGTACAATAATTGGGAAGAACTAGATGGTAGCATAATAAATTGTAAGAAATGTAAATTGTGCAATAATAGAACAAACATTGTATTTGGAGTTGGAAATAAAAATGCTGATATTATGTTTATAGGTGAAGGACCTGGTGCAGACGAGGATAAGCAAGGCATTCCCTTTGTAGGCCGTGCAGGAAAGCTTATGGATAAAGCATTTGAAGGACTTGGAATTGATAGAAGCAGTGTGTATATTGCTAATATTGTAAAATGTAGACCGCCACAAAATAGGGTTCCAGAAAGTGATGAAGCAGAGGCTTGTTTGAATTATTTAAGAAATCAAGTAATACTTGTAAAGCCAAAAATTATAGTATTACTTGGAAGTACAGCTCTTAAAAATATTCTTGGAAAAGATTTTGGTATTACATCAGCAAGAGGAAAATGGGTAGAAAGAAAAGGCATAATGTATATGCCAACTTGGCATCCAGCAGCGCTTTTAAGAGATGAAACCAAAAAGATAGAATTTTGGAAAGATTTAAAACAGGTTATAGAAAAATTTAATGAAATTGAGGCTTAGATATATGATAGATAAAAAGATAGAAGAGTATTCAAATTATTGTTTAAATTGCAAGGTAAAGCCTTGTAGCCAAAAAGGATGTCCACTTTCAAATGATATCCCAGCATTTATAAAATGTGTAAAAGATGAGGATTTGAAACAAGCATATATGATTTTAACAAAAACAACAATGCTTGGAAGTGTGTGCGGAAGAATTTGTCCTCATGAAAAGCAATGTCAAGGTAGCTGTGTTAGAGGGATCAAATCAGAGCCTGTACATATTGGAAAAATTGAAGCATATGTGTTTGATAACGGACTTAAAAATGAATATTACAAAGAAATTGAAAAAAGTAATACACTAAAAGATAAAAAAATTGCTGTTATAGGAAGTGGCCCAGCAAGCCTTAATGCATCAGCATTTTTGGCAATGGCGGGAGCTGATGTAACAATATATGAAAGAAAAAATGAACTTGGTGGAATATTATCACATGGAATACCCGAATTTAGACTTGATAGAGATGTTTTAAATTCTACAATAAATCAAATACTAAGTTTAGGTATAAAAATTAAAACAGGAATAACACTTGGAAAAGATATAGACTTAGAAGAGTTAAAGAAAAATTATGATGCTGTATTTTTAGGAATAGGTGCAAATGTACCTGCTAAAATGAATATACCAGGCGAAGAATTAGAAGGAGTTTTTGGTGGTAATACTTTGTTAGAAAATGGAAATCACCCTGATTATACAGATAAAATTGTTGCAGTTAGTGGTGGCGGAAATGTTGCAATGGACTGTGCAAGAACAATAAAAAGAATGGGTGCAAAAAAAGTTTATGTAATATATAGAAGAGCAGAAGAACAAATGCCAGCAGAGAAAAAGGAAATTGCAGATGCAAAAAATGAGGGAATAGAGTTTTTATTCCAAAATAATATTGTGAAAATTATTGGTGATGAAAAAGTAGAAAGAGTTGAATGTATAAAAACAGAGCTTGTGCAAAAAGAAGGAGAAACAAGACTTTCACCTGTAAATATTGAAGGAAGTAATTATGAACTTGATGTTGATTATGTTGTGATGGCAGTTGGATCAAAACCAGATAAAAATATTCTTTCAAAATTAAATCTTGAGCTTAATGAATGGGGATATATAAAAGTAGATGAAAATTATAAAACATCTGATGATAAAGTATATGCTGGAGGAGATTTAATAGGACAAAAAGCAACTGTAGCATGGGCTGCAAAAGCTGGAAGAGATGCAGCAAAGGCAATAGAAAGAGAGTTAAAAAATAGTATTTGACAAAACTATTAATTATATTGTATAATGTAAAAAGAAAATGAGAACCGCAGATAATGCGGTTACCACTTATAGAGTAATAACAACACATTCCATTGGGTAAAAAGTAGAATGTGTTGTTATTTTTATTCCTTATTTATAATTGTATTAACATATTGTATGTATATAATTGACAATAAGGTTATATTTATGAATAGTGATGCCATTAAGGCTATTATTAAATATAATATAAAATTCATAAACACCACCTCACTTTCTGATAGCAATAACTATCTAAGATGAAGTGGCAACACATATCTACTATCTCATTTTCTATGTTAATAACTATATAATAATTTGTAACAAAAATCAAGCGA
>CAJMLO010000031.1 GCA_905214245.1 uncultured bacterium | reverse complement strand
TGATAAAATATGGATTTATCACGATAAAAGTGTGAAATTCGAGCTAAAACCTGACATTAAAAAGTTAGTATAATAGAACTTTTTCAAAATAATGTGTAAGATATTTAAAAGTTATTTGCAAAAGGTGGCTAAATATGTGAAAAGTCGTTTGAAAAATGTGCATATTTTCCGCAAAAGTCGTTTGATTTTTGTGAAATATATAAGAAATAATTAAATAATATCCCCAAATTGAAGGCTTTTACCCCCGTATGTACTACTGAGATGATTGCGTTTGCAAGAGCAAGTACATATTTTGATAGGTTAAATAGTTGTTTGATTGGACTTAGCGTTGATAGCAATAGTTCTCATCTGGCTTGGGTGTATGACATTTACTGCAGAACTGGAATACGAATTCCTTTTCCAATAATTGCTGATAGAAATGGAGAAATTGCAAGAAAATATGGAATGATTTCTAGTGACATAAGTAATACCGAAACTGTAAGAAATGTATATATAATAGATGAACAGGGAAGAGTTAGATTGATATTAGTATATCCTATGAATGTTGGAAGATGTATTCCAGAGATACTAAGGGCACTTCAAGCACTTCAGGTTGCAGATTCTAATAATGGAAGTACTCCTGCTAATTGGGTGCCATGTGAACCTATGATTGTTCCAATGCCAAAAACATTTAATGAGCTTGTAGAAAGAAATGAACAAATTCAAAAAGATAAAAATGGTATTAATTGGTATTTGAGTTTTAAAAATCCAAAAAATTGTAATAATGTTGAAGATAGAAATTTGAAAAATGAAAAAACAAAAGAAATTACAGAAAAAGAAAAATCGAAATAATATTTTAATAAAAAATAGCCATAATATTGAATATAAGGTTATTTAACCTTATTAAGTAGTAAAAATATAAAGGAGGCTATTTTTTATGGAAAAAAATCAAAAAATTAACTGTACAGTAACAAGCTGTAAATATAATGATGAGGGAAGACAGGAGTGTGAACTTGAACAAATAATTGTAACACCTATTGTTGGATGTAATACAAAGCAATCTGATGAATCAATGTGTAGCAGTTATAGACACGAAAAAGAATAGTATTATGTAAAATTGAATCAAATTTATGTAGAAAAAAGGTTGAAATATATACAAATACAAGTTATAATTAAAGTGTCAAGGAATTTGTTTTTTTTATTACCTTGAATAAAATTTATTCCAGGAGGGATTTTATGAGCTCAAAATCACCATTCCATGTTGATCTAATGGCAGTCCATTCGGAAGTAACCGGATCATGCAATTTAGCAATTGTAAAATATCCGGACGGAGAAACAACGCGGTTTATTGTAGACTGTGGACTGTTTCAGGAGAAGGAATATTCTATGTATAATAGGGATTTTCCTTTTGATGCAAAAAACATTGAATTTGCTTTAGTAACTCATAATCATGTTGACCACATTGGACGGCTTCCGCTTCTCATGAAGAAAGGATTTGAAGGGAAGATTTACACAACAAAGGCAACGCAAGTTCTTTCAAGATATGCACTTGCAGATTCTTACAAAGTTCTTAAAGATATTGCTAAAAGAAATCATGAACCACAGCTGTATTCAGAAACAGATGTTGATAAAACGAAGGAGCATATTGTGGGGGTTGATTTTGAAGAGATCCAATACATCAACCCAAGAACAAAAGTTACATTTTTAAAAAATGGACACTTACTTGGTGCTGCTCTTATTTTGGTACAGCTATCATATCCAGGAGAGGAGGATATCAATTTACTATTTACTGGAGACTATAACAACAAAAATATGTTCTTTGATGTTCCAAAGCTTCCTGAATGGGTAACTAAGTTGCCTCTTACAATTATTCAGGAGTCAACGTATGGAGACATGAATTCAAATGAAATTACTAAAGTGTTTGAAAAAAATGTGCTAGGTAAAATTGCAGATGATGGCAGTGTGTTATGCATGGTATTTTCACTTGGAAGAGCACAGGAGATTCTTTATGTTCTTAAAAGAATGCAAGATGACGGACGGCTTTCAAAAGAGATTCCAATCTATTTTGATGGGAAATTAGCTCATCAATATACTAATCTTTATCTCAATGCTGAGATTGGTATACGTGATGACATGAAAGAATTTTTGCCAGAAAATTTAATATTTGTGGATAAAAATTCTAGACCGGCTGTTATCGAAGATGAAAAACAGAAAATTGTTTTGACAACTTCAGGTATGGGAACTTATGGTCCAGCTCAGGTGTATATTCCAGCTTGTATTCAAAGACCGAACTGGTTATTACACTTTACTGGATTCACAACAGAAGGAACACTTGGAAGCAATCTTAAGGAAACACAAATTGGTGAAAAAGTCATGATTGGAGCCTTGGTATGTACTAAGAGAGCAGAAGTTGCATATACAACAGAATTTTCTGCTCATGCAAAGGCTGATGAAATGATTGAATTTTTGAATCAGTTTGAGAATCTAAGAATGGTGCTTGTAAATCATGGAGAGCATAATACGAAGATTGAGTTTTCTGCAAGAATAGCCGATGAGGTAAAGACAAAGAATGTTGCAATTTTAAGTAGAGACTTTTTCTTTAGAATTGGACATTACGGTTTGATTCGACAAATGTCAACTAAGTTCAATTAATCCCTAGAAAAAGCATAGGTTAAATAATTTTAGCCTATGCTTTTTCAATTTATATAGAATATTTGTCTGACATATGTTGCTGAATTCTTCTTTGAGCATCCTTTTTTGCAATTTCTTCACGCTTGTCATATAGTTTTTTTCCTTTTCCAACACCAAGCTCAATTTTTAAGAAATTACCACTAAAATACAAAGAAATAGGGATAAGAGAGTATCCTTTTTGCTTAATTAGTCCGTAAAGCTTATTTATTTCTCTTCTTGTAAGAAGTAATTTCCTTGTTCTTAAAGGATCTTTGTTATATATATTTCCATGCTCATATGGACTTATATGCATTCCGTAAATAAATACTTCACCATTTTTTATATTGGCATATGTATCTTTCATATTAACTTTACCATTTCTAATAGACTTTATTTCTGTGCCTGTTAAAACAATTCCAGCTTCTATGGTATCTTCTATAGTATAATTATGTCTTGCTGTAGGATTATTTGCAATGATTTTTTTTGCCATAAATCTCATTCCTTTTATATGTATTTGAATTTTTTAAAATTCATCAAGTAATTTATATTATATACTGAAATATAAAATATAACAAGAGGGAAAAATAGTAAAAATAATATGCTTTAATATTCTGAATAATATAAGTGGATTGATACATCTTTTCTTGATACCTTGCCGTTCGCCCTCTTCCAATTTAAAAAGCTAGTATGTCGAGGGCTCGAATCGCACTCAGCCTTCGGCTTCGTTTGGTCGCTGCGCGATATCTTAAAAAGATGTATCAATCCACTTTACATAATAATAATTATAAAAATACTTTTATTCGTCAGAATCAATGTACATATTATTTTTACTATTTTGAGCAAAATATGACCAAAGTAAAACACCAATACCAACTGCTGTTACTCCAATAATTACCCATGTGTACATAGTTGTTGATGATGCTAAATCATCTGATGTACTTGTTGTGGCAGTTCTTGTAGTAGTATAACCACTGTTGTTATTTGTTGTCATTGAACTTTGAGCCATTCCTCCAATATCTCTTGCACCATTTCCAAGAGTGTTTACACCGCTTTGAATAGTTCTACCTATGGCACTTCCTGCATCTTCAACTACATTTTCCGCTCCTCCTACAACGTTTCTAACATCATTTTGAAAATTGCCTGCTGCAAATGTATAAGAAACAGAGAATATGGAAAATATAAGAGCAATTATAAATCCTGCTAAAGTTTTCTTCATAATATTACCTCCTTAAAAATTTGAACAAAAAGTTCTCGATAATATTATCTGTTTTATAAATAAAATTATGCAAATATTTTTTAACAAAAAAATCCTCTTTATTAAAAAATAAAGAGGAAATATAAGTAATTATTTTAATCTAATTATTATTGCTACTGCAAGAAGAATTAATACAACACCAACTGTAATAAGTATAATACTTAAAACATTAGATAGTCCTAAACCTTCTTCTGTTGTGGCAGTTACACTTGAAGGTGTAGTTACTTCAGCTTGAGATACATTATCTACCAAATCATCTGTTATATTTTCATCTACTAAAGAATTATTTACAGTGTTTGTAACATTTTCTGAAACTGAATTTTCAGATGCAAGATTCATATTTATATTGCTTGCGTAAATTACACTATAAAAACTTAAAATTAATGAAAATGCTATTAATAAAATTGGAAAAAATTTAATTGATTTTGACATTTGTTCAACCTCCACATAATTTATATGTATATAATACACAAAATAGATTTAAAAGTCTAGTTATTTTACAAAAAAATTACAATTATTTAGACAAAAAGATTATAATAGGTTCTCTTATTTCATAACTTCCCAAGATAAAACCTCCTTAAGATAATAATTACATTATAGAGTTAAATTTGGATTGTGTCAAGAATTTAAAAATTGTAGTGTTACAATTGTGGTAAATAAAATATTATCAAAGAAAGTAAAAACCATTAACATGTTTGAAAGCTTAAAGGCAAATGAGTAATAATTTGTAGACATAAAAGATTAAAAAAACTGTAACAAAAATGTAATATTTCTTTTTATCCTAGAGCCAATTGAAGTTATAAAGTTAGAAAATAAATCTGTTGCAATTGCAACAGATTTATTTCTTTTTTGATATATAATTTGTGCATACTTCAAAAAGAAACAAAATTAAAGAGGGGGTACGTGCAGGATGAAAATCGTAAAAAGAGACGGAAAAATAGTGGACTACGATCCAGAAAAAATTAGAATAGCAATAGGAAAGGCTAATGAAGAAGTAAGTAGAAAGAATAGAGCTACTAAAGAACAAATTGAAGAAATAATAGACTACATAGAGGAATTGAACAAAAATAGAATTTTAGTAGAAGATATTCAAGACATTATTGAAGAAAAATTAATGTCTTTTGAAAAATATACACTTGCAAAAAAATATATTACTTATCGTTACACAAGAGAGCTTGTTAGAAAAGCAAATACCACAGATCAATCTATAAAAGAATTAATTGAAGGTGAGAGCGAATACTGGAACAGTGAAAACTCAAACAAAAATGCAACAGTTGTAACAACTCAAAGAGATTATCTTGCAGGAATTACAAGTACAGATATAACAAGAAGATTTTTACTTCCTGAAGATGTTGTAAAAGCACATGATGAAGGAATCATACATTTCCATGATGCAGATTATTTTGCACAAAATGCTTTAACAAACTGTGAACTTATAAACTTAGAGGATATGCTTCAAAATGGAACAATAATGAATGGCGTTATGATAGAAAAACCACATAGATTTATTACAGCATGTACTATTGCAACTCAAATTATCCTTGCAGTTACATCCTCAACATATGGTGGAGCAACAGTATCTTTATCACATTTAGCTCCATTTGTAAGAAGTAGCTATGAAAAATATTACAAAAAATATAAAGATAGAGGATTAACAGAAGAACAATGCGTAGATTTTGCTAAACAAGATACTAGAAAAGAAGTTGCAGATGGTGTTCAAACATTTAATTATCAAGTAAATTCTATGACAAACACAAATGGACAAGCACCTTTCTTATCAGTTTGTATGTATTTAGGAGAGACAGAAGAATACAAAGAAGAACTTGCCCTTATTATAGAAGAATTCTTAAAGGAAAGAATACTTGGTTTTAAAAACGAAAAAGGAGTATACATTACACCAGCATTTCCAAAACTTTTATATGTACTTGAAGAAGACAATATTCATAAAGACAGTAAATATTGGTATTTAACAGAACTTGCGGCAAAATGTACAGCAAAGAGAATGGTACCAGACTATATTTCAGAAAAGAAAATGAAAGAATTCAAAATAAATGAAATGGGAGATGGAGATTGCTACCCATGTATGGGATGTAGATCATTCCTTACACCTGATAGAACAATGAACCTTGGAAACATTGCTAATGATAAAAGCTATGTAGAAGGCAAAGGAAAATATTATGGTAGATTTAATCAAGGTGTTGTAACAATTAACTTAGTTGATGTTGCTTTATCTTCAAAAGGAGATTTTGATAAATTCTGGAAGATATATAATGAAAGACTTGAACTTTGCCATAAAGCACTTCAAGTAAGACATGAAAGATTAAGTAAAGTAACAAGTGATGTAGCACCAATTATATGGCAACATGGTGCTCTTGCAAGACTTGAAAAAGGAGAGTCTATTCATAAATTATTACATCACGGATATTCAACAATATCTCTTGGATATGCAGGACTTTATGAGTGCGTAAAATATATGACAGGAAATAGCCATACAGACAATGGAGATGGAAAAGAATTCGCAATAGAAGTAATGCAAAAAATGAATGATAAATGTTCAGAATGGAAAGAAGCGGAAGATTTAGACTACAGTGTATATGGAACTCCAATCGAATCTACAACATATAAATTTGCAAAATGTTTAAAGAGAAGATTTGGAACAATTAAAGGAATAACAGATAAAAACTATATAACAAATTCATACCATGTACCAGTATTTGAAGAAATAGACGCATTTTCTAAATTGAAACTAGAAAGTGAATTCCAAAGATTAAGTCCAGGTGGAGCTATTTCATATGTAGAAACACCAAACCTACAAAATAATATTGAAGTTGTACTTCAAATAATAGAATTTATATACAATAACATTATGTATGCAGAGCTTAACACTAAATCTGATTATTGCCAAAAATGTGGATTTGATGGAGAAATATTAATAGACGATAATTTAGAGTGGTATTGCCCAAATTGTGGAAACAGAGACCACAATACACTTAATGTAGCAAGAAGAACATGTGGCTACATAGGAAGCAATTTCTGGAACAAAGGAAGAACAGAAGAAATAAAGGAAAGAGTATTACACATTGATAATAAAGATGATGATGAATAGAGGTAATTGTTTATGAGATATAACAAGATAAGAAAAATGGATATTTCAAATGGTCCTGGAGTAAGAGTATCAATATTTATGCAAGGATGTGCATTTAATTGTAAGAATTGTTTTAATCCAGAGACACATGATTTCAAAGGTGGAAAAGAATTTACAGATGCAACTATAAACAGAATTTTAGAATTATGTGATAATGAAAATGTAGAGGGATTGTCTATACTTGGTGGAGAGCCAATGCATCCAAACAATATAGAAGGGACTACAAAACTTGTAAAAGCTTTTAAAGCAAAATATCCTCAAAAGAATGTTTGGGCTTGGTCTGGATATAAATTTGACAAAGATTTAAAAGATAAAGAAGTAGTTAAATACCTAGATGTATTAGTAGATGGACAATATGTAGATGCACTTCACAATCCTACACTTGAATGGAAGGGTTCTGAGAATCAAAGAGTAATTGATGTAAAACAAAGTTTAAAGACTCATCAGATAATACCTTTTAAATAATATGTAATAATTATAACAAAAAATCTTCTTTTTATAAAAAGAAGATTTTTTGTCACTTTAGAGCATAGTTATAATAAATTTCTTAATGAAAAATGTTTTAAATAAATATAAAATTTGATATAATATGTAAAGTGATAAAAAGAGGTTAAAGTTTTTTAAACGTCGTCTCGGAAATTTAACATGGTCACATTTTTAGAATTAATAAAATGGAAGCATAAGGGGGAAAATATGTTCAAGTTACATTCAGAGTATAAGCCAACTGGGGACCAACCACAGGCGATAGAATATTTAAGTAAAGGTATAGAAGCGGGAAAAAAATATCAAACGCTTTTAGGCGTTACAGGATCACGGAAAAACATTTACAATGGCAAATATAATAAATACTGTACAGAAGCCAACACTTGTACTGGCACACAATAAAACATTAGCAGGACAGTTATATTCAGAATTTAAAGAATTCTTTCCTGAAAATAGAGTTGAATATTTTGTATCGTTTTATGATTATTATCAACCAGAAGCATATATAGCTCAATCTGATACATATATAGAGAAAGACTCTTCTATAAATGATGAGATAGATAAACTACGTCATTCTGCAACTGCATCATTATTCGAAACACGTGATGTTATAATTGTTGCATCAGTTTCTTGTATATATGGTTTGGGAGATCCAATAGATTACGAACATATGATTGTATCATTAAGGCCTGGAATGAAAAAGGAAAGAAATGAGATAATGAAAAAGCTTATTAATATGCAATATAGTAGAAATGAGCTTGATTTTAAAAGAGGTACATTTAGGGCTAAAGGTGATATACTTGAGATATATCCTTCAAATAAGAGTGAAACAGCTATTAGAGTTGAATTTTGGGATGATGAAATAGAAAAAATATCGGAGATAAATCCTTTAACAGGAAAGATTGTGTCAGTTAGAAATCATGTAATGATATATCCAAATTCTCATTATGTTACGACTTCTGAAAAAATGCAAAGAGCAATAGAGGGGATAGAAAAAGAGAAAGAGGAGAGAGTACAGTATTTTAAAGATAACAATAAATTGATAGAAGCACAGAGGATAGAGGAAAGAACAAATTTTGATATAGAAATGATGAAGGAAACAGGCTTTTGCCAAGGTATAGAAAACTATTCTAGACATATTAGTGGAAGAGAAGCGGGAAGTCCTCCATATACTCTATTTGATTATTTTCCAAAAGATTATTTGATGTTAATTGATGAATCTCATGCAACTATACCACAGGTAAAAGCAATGTATAATGGAGATAGAGCAAGGAAAGAATCACTTGTAAAGTATGGCTTTAGACTTCCATCAGCTTTTGACAATAGACCTCTTAAATTTGAAGAGTTTGAAGAAAGGATAAATCAAGTTGTATTTGTTTCTGCAACACCTGCGGAGTATGAATTAGAACATTCAAAGGATAATATTGTTGAACAAATTATAAGACCTACTGGACTACTTGATCCGAAGATAGAAGTTAAACCTGTTATGAATCAGATAGATGATTTAATTGACCAAATTCATGAAAGAGTAGAAAAGAAAGAGAGAGTACTTGTTACTACATTAACAAAAAAAATGGCAGAAGATTTAACAGATTATTTATCAGGACTTGATATAAAGGTTAAATACATGCATTCTGATATTAAGGCATTAGAGAGAATGGAAATAATACGTAATTTAAGACTTGGAGAGTTTGATGTTTTAGTTGGAATTAACCTTTTAAGAGAAGGTCTTGATATACCAGAGGTTTCTTTAGTTGCTATACTTGATGCAGACAAGGAAGGATTCCTTCGTTCTGAAAGATCACTAATACAAACAATTGGTCGTGCTGCTAGAAATACAGATGGAAAGGTTATAATGTATGCTGATGAGCTTACTGATTCTATGGAAAAAGCTATATCAGAAACAAACAGAAGAAGAAAAATACAACAAGAATATAATAAGGAACATGGAATTGTACCTAAAACAATTCAAAAATCTGTTAGAGATACTATTAGAGCAAGTATTATAGAAGAAGCGGAAACTAAATATAATATTAGCAAGGAAGAAAGTATAGAAGATGTAATAAATAAACTTACAGATGAAATGCTTAAATATGCAGCAAATATGGAATTTGAAAAAGCTGCTGAGTTAAGAGACAAGATTAAAGAGCTAGAAAGCAATCTGTAAATATTGAAAAAGCAAAGCGATTGTAGTATTATATTTGTATAAACTCTAAAAGGAGGAAACTTGTATGGATGAGCTTGAGAAATTAAATGAACAATGTATGCGGTGCCAAGAGGCAGCACAGAAAAATTTTCAAACATTAAATACAAGTGCATGTCGGTTTTGTCCAATTGGACAAAAAGTTCATGAGTTAGAAGTTAAAAGTTCTAGTCAATGGAATGAGGTTGATTGGAATTCTTCTAAAGTAAAGCCGTATTATCATGGATGAAAAGAAAAAAACAGCCAATACAAAGTATTGACTGTTTTTTCATAGCTATTTAGTTGGTATTAATGCAGAGAACGAAAGACAGCGATCTCTGCGATATTCCATAGCTATATTGTAAAGCTTTTCTGAAAATGTGCCGGGAACAGGGAACAAAAAGCAAACTTCATACTGTGCTTCTCCTTTTCTTCCGGTTGGTTGAGGGTTGTCGAGGATAATTCCTTGCTTTCTAAGACTTTTGGCTTTAGAATCCCAAATTCTTAAAGTGAAACCTCCAAGATACCCTTTCTCGGCGAAAATCTCCAGCCGTTCTTCAATAGTGATGCCATGATTCATAAAGTTACCTCCTTATATTGAAAAATTTTTAAGCTTCGATATTGCATGCAGTATTAACTTGCAATGCATATCAAAAATATCATAATTGATATTATAATACAGACAAATAGGCATGTCAATATCTGTATTGACAAACACAAACTTATGTTTTATAATGAATTTATTGAGAAAAAAGGAAAGTGATTTATTATGCAAAATAGTATTATTATAAAAGGTGCAAAAGAGCACAATTTAAAGAATATAAATCTAGAGATACCACGTGATAAACTTGTTGTCATTACTGGACTTTCAGGCTCTGGAAAATCATCTTTAGCATTTGACACACTATATGCTGAAGGTCAAAGAAGATATGTTGAAAGTTTATCTTCATATGCAAGACAATTTTTAGGATTGATGGAAAAACCTGATGTAGAATTGATAGAAGGATTATCTCCTGCTATATCAATTGACCAAAAAACTACATCTAAAAATCCACGTTCTACAGTTGGTACAGTTACAGAAATTTATGACTATATTCGTCTATTGTATGCACGTATTGGTGTTCCATATTGTCCAAAATGTGGCAAGAAAATAGAAAAGCAAACAATAGACCAAATAGTTGATAATATTCTTGAACTTGAACAAGGAACAAAAATTCAAGTCCTTGCTCCTGTTGTAAGAGGAAGAAAAGGTGAATTTACTAAATTATTAGAAGATTTTCAAAAAGAAGGATTTGTTCGTGCAAGAATAGATGGAGAAATAGTAGAATTATCTGATGATATTAGTATAGATAGAAAAAAGAAACACAATGTTGAAATAGTTGTTGATAGGTTAGTTATAAAACCTGACATCAGAAGCAGATTAACTGAATCTGTTGAGATTGCATTAAAACATGCAAACAATTTAGTAAGCATAGATATTCCTGGAAAAGAAACAAAACTATATAGTCAAAATTATGCTTGTCCAGACTGCGGAATTAGTTTTGATGAGCTATCTCCACGTATGTTTTCTTTTAACAATCCTTTTGGGGCTTGCCCTGCATGTACAGGTATAGGATATTTGATGAAAATGGATCCAGACTTAATTATTCCAGATAAAAATAAAACATTATATGATGGAGTTAAGGCATTTGGCTCAAGCACAATGAAAAAAGGCGAAACAATGGCTAAGATGTATTTTGAAAGTATCGCAAGACATTATGGAGTTGATATTTCCGTTCCTATAAAGAAACTTCCAAAAGACTTTTTAGATAAAATTTTATATGGAACAGGAACAGAAGAAATCGATTTTGAATATGCTTCTTCAGCAGGTGTAAGAAGATTTACAGCACCTTTTGAAGGTGTAATTCCAACACTTGAAAGAAGACATAATGAAACAAAATCTCAAGGAATGAGAGATTTTTACGAATATTATATGAGCGAAAGTGAATGCCATGAATGTAATGGAGCAAGATTAAAAAAAGAAGTGCTTGCAGTAAGAGTTGGAGATAAAAATATAAATGAATTAACAAGTATGTCAATTGATAAGATAAAGGACTATTTAAATTCATTACAATTAAGTGAAAAAGACAAAATGATTGCAGACCAAATATTTAAAGAACTTAATAAAAGACTTCAATTTTTGATGGATGTTGGTCTTGAATATTTAACTCTTTCTAGAAGTGCTGGAACATTATCAGGTGGAGAAGCACAACGTATTAGACTTGCAACACAAATAGGCTCTGGTTTAACAGGAGTACTTTATATACTTGATGAGCCAAGTATAGGACTTCATCAAAGAGATAACGAAAAACTTATTGCAACATTAAAAAAACTTAGAGATTTAGGCAATACAGTGCTTGTAGTTGAACATGACGAAGATACAATGTATGCAGCAGACCAAATTATAGACATTGGCCCAGGTGCAGGTGTACATGGTGGAAATGTTATGGCACAAGGAACAGCAGAAGAAATAAAACTTGTACCTGATTCTATAACAGGACAATATTTAAGTGGAAGAAAACAAATTCCTGTACCTAAAAAGAGAAGAAAATCAAATGGAAAAGCTCTTGAAATAAAAGGAGCTTCAGAAAACAATTTGAAAAATATAAATGTTAAATTTCCACTTGGACAATTTGTATGTGTGACAGGAGTTTCAGGTTCTGGAAAAAGTACACTTGTAAACGAAATACTTTATAAGACAGTTGCAAAAGAACTTAATGGTTCAACAGAAAAACCGGGAAAATGCAAAGAAATAAAAGGACTTCATAATATTGATAAAATAATAAATATTGACCAATCTCCAATAGGAAGAACACCACGTTCAAATCCTGCAACATATACAGGAGCATTTGACATTATACGTGATATTTTTGCAGGTACAAATGAAGCAAAAATGAGAGGATATGAAAAAGGAAGATTTAGTTTTAATGTTCAAGGCGGAAGATGCGAAGCTTGTAATGGAGATGGAATATTAAAGATAGAGATGCACTTTTTGCCAGATATTTATGTACCATGTGAGGTATGTAAGGGAAAAAGATATAACAAAGAAACATTAGAGGTAAAATATAAAGGAAAGACAATAGCAGATGTACTTGATATGACCGTTGAAGAAGCCTTAGTATTTTTTGAAAATATCCCAAGAATAAAACAAAAAATACAAACTTTGTATGATGTTGGACTTGGATATATTAAACTAGGACAACCATCTACAACACTATCAGGTGGAGAGGCACAACGTATTAAACTTGCTACAGAGCTTTCTAAAAAAGCTACTGGAAAGACATTATATATATTAGATGAGCCTACAACAGGACTTCATATTGCAGATGTTCATAAATTGGTTGAAATACTTCAAAGACTTGTTGACACAGGAAACAGTGTAATTGTAATAGAACATAATTTGGATTTAATAAAAACAGCTGATTATATAATAGACCTTGGACCAGAAGGCGGAGATAATGGTGGTCAAATTGTTGCAGTTGGATCACCTGAACATATATGCAGAAATGAACAAAGTTATACAGGTAAATTCTTAAAGAAATATTTGGAGAAATAAATTAGCAGAGAAAATATTTTGTATGAGATATGTACTGCTAAAAGATAATCAAAATATATGCAAAAGCAGAAGTTTAGAGCTATATTCTTAAAAAGATTAACCCAAAAACTTCTGCTTTTATATTAAAAAAACTAACTATTTATTGTTATTGCTATTATTATCTATTCTTTCATTGTTTTGCTCATTTCTATTATTATTTTTGTTATTTTTCTTATTTTCTTTTTTATTTTTCTCTGACATAATCAAAAGCACCTCCAATCTTAAATTCAATTATATTTTTTACAAATTTTCAAAAAAATATTCAAGTAGTTGAAAAATATTTTTTACTATAAAATTGCTGTGACATTATTTATATATTTTTTGAACTTTTATGGAATTTTGTATAAAAAAGAAAAACAAGTTATTGACAATAATACATTAACGGCTCTTACTTTATTAATTGCAGAGTCAAATCCAAAAGAAAAAGATGTTATTATTGATTTAATAATGAATTTCTTGAATAATGAATAAAAATGAAAAAAGGTATTGAAATTTGAGATAGATAAATGGTAGAATAAGAATGTAAAAACAAATAAGGAGCACACAAAAGAAATGAACAAAAACGCTAAAACCGTTGGGAGAGTAACACACACACACACACACACACCTTACATTTAACGAAATAATAAATGAAGATGAAGGCATAAAATTTGCCTTTATTTGTGATAGATTAAAAGACAGAGATAAACCTATTAAAACAAAATAGTTTTATTTCTGTCTTTTTGCGTTTTAAAATTTAGATTGTGTGCTGGTTAAAAAGGAGGATATTTTTGTATGAAAAAATTAAAAAATGACAGACAAAAGGGTATAACGCTAATTGCGTTAGTTGTGACAATTGTAGTTTTGATTATTCTTGCTACAGTAAGTATTTTAGCTGTATTTGGAGATAATGGAA
>CAJMLO010000030.1 GCA_905214245.1 uncultured bacterium | reverse complement strand
ATTTTTTTTACATTTTTCATCATCTTTAGCTCCTATTTGACATAGTAATTTAAGCTAATTTTATCAATAATATAAATAAAAGTCAACATTTTATATGTATTTGTAAAAATTTGATTTTTTTACTTTTTTATACAGTTTTATTGAAAAAAATATACCTAAATTTTAGATATATTTCTAATAATTTAGGTATTTTATATTTATTTTTAAGCCTCTGGCTCAACAATTCCAAAGTTTTTACTATCTTTTAGACGATAGATAACATTTGTTTTTCCTGTATCAATATCAATAAACGCTAAGAATTTATTTTGTGGTTGTTCTTGTAGTTTTAATTTAGCATCTTCTGGTGTCATAGGTTTTATATCATAATACAAAACTTTTATAATTTCATCAGATACTTCTGAAACACTTTCTTCTTTAACATTTTCTTTCAATCTAATTGATTCTGTCATATTTTGTTTATCTTTTTTTGTTTTCATTTTTCTAATTTGACCTTCTAAAATGTCAACATCTTTATCTATTGAAGCATATAAATCTTTATGTGCTGTTACAGCTCTAAAATCTCCCATATCAGATTTTATACTAATTTCTGCTACTTGCTCGCTTCCTTCTGTTTTGATTGTTGCATTTACATCAAATTCTTCTCCAAAGTATTTTACTAATCTTTCAGATTTTTTTTCAATATAATCTTTAATAGCTTCTGTTGCTATTAATTCTTTGCTAGTTATCTTTATATTCATAACTTATCTCTCCTTCCAATTTAGTTCATTAGTTTTATACTGTGTGTCCATATTATATATGTTTATTATGTTTTTTTCAAGTATATTCTCAGAAAAATGAGCTAAGCTCACGAAAATTTTGCAAAGTACTTGTCAAAATTGCTTTTGCATGATATAATAATATCCGTTAACTTGACTTTACACTAAAGGGAGGTGCAAAATATGCCAAATATTAAATCAGCAATCAAACGTGTTAATGTTATTGAAAAGAAAACATTAAGAAATAATATGATTAAATCTGAATATAAAACAGCTGTTAAAAGATTTGAAGAAGCTTTAAATAATAACAATGTTGAAGAAGCTACAAAACTTTTCTCAGAAGCTACAAAGAAAATAGATCAAGCTTGTACAAAAGGTGTTATTGTTAAAAATACAGCTGCTAGAAAAAAATCAAATTTAGCAAAAAAATTAAATGCTGCAAAAGCATAAGTAAAAATAGAAAATTGTGCACAGTTTTTTATTTTTAAACAGAGATTTCAAATGTGAAATCTCTGTTTTTTTTGGAACATATTACCTTTGAGTTTTTGCTATCTTTATGTTAATATTACTATATAGATAATTTATGTGAGGTACATTTTATGAAAAAATTTATAAATGAGATTAAACATTTTAATAAGTCAATTTTTAATATAATGACTTCTGGAATTAAATTTTGTTTTATTTTTTGTTTATTTGCAACATTGTTTTTAGCAATGTATGAAAATATTTTTGCACCTACCCTATTTTGTATAGGTATTAAATTGTTTCAAGCAGGATTATTTTTTATGGCAACATTCATTATAATGCGGATTTATTTTTAACAAAGCTGTAAATCGTACATAAAGTAAAAAGGATATCAAAGCAAATGAACAAAGCACACAAAAATTTAAGGTTTTTGTGTGCTTCATTAAAATTTCATTTTTGTAACAAGATATTCTGCTTATTTATTAAGTTCTTCTAAGAACATTTTATTAAGCATTTGAGGGTTTGCTTTTCCCTTCGTCTCTTTCATTGCTTGTCCAACTAAGAAACCAAGTGCTTTATCTTTTCCAGCCTTATAATCTGCAACAGATTGAGGATTATTTTCAAGAACTTTTATTACAACTTCTTTAATTGCTCCTTCATCTGAAATTTGAATCCATCCTTTTTCCTTAATTATTTCTTCAGGATCTTTTGGATTTTCAAATAGCTCAGTAATAACTTTTTTACCAATTGCAGAACTTATTGTTCCTTTTTCAATTAATTCAACTAATTTTGCAAGTTCTTTTCCTGTAAAAGGTATCTCTTCAGCTTCCATTTCTTTTTCATTTAAAATTCTTGAAATGTCAGATAAAATCCAGTTTGCAACTGCTTTTGCATTTTTGCAAATTTCTTCTGCTTCTTCAAATAAATTTGATAAATATTTTGATGCAGTAAGTAAGTTACTATCTTTTTCTGAAAGTTTGAATTCATCCATATATCTTGCTTTTCTGCTTTCAGGAAGTTCAGGTAAATTATTTTTTATATTTTCAATATATTCTTCTGAAAGTCTTATTGCAACTAAGTCTGGATCTGGGAAATAACGATAATCTTGTGCATCTTCTTTATCTCTCATTGGAAAAGTTTTACCAGATACATCATCCCATCTTAATGTCTCTTGGTCAATCTTTCCTCCATCTTCTATAACATCTGCCTGTCTTTCTGCTTCATATTCAATAGCTCTTGTAATTGCTTTAAAGGAGTTCATATTTTTCATTTCTGTTCTTGTTCCAAGTTTATCTGAACCTTTTTTTCTAACAGAAACATTGACATCTGCTCTTAAAGATCCCTCTTGCATCTTACAATCTGAAACTTCAATATACTCAAGTATTGACTTTAATTTTTTCAAATATCTTTCTGCCTCACCACTTGAACGTAAATCTGGCTCAGATACTATCTCTATAAGTGGTACACCTGCTCTGTTTAAATCAACTAAACTTCCTCCACCAAATTCATTGTGATTTAGTTTTCCAGCATCTTCTTCTATATGAATTCTTGTTAATCTAATTTTTTTAGGATTTCCTTCATCATCTTCTATCTCGATATATCCATGTTCACACAAAGGTTTATCAAATTGAGATATCTGATATGATTTTGGAAGATCAGGATAAAAATAATTTTTTCTATCGTTTTTGCTATCTCTTGATATTTCACAATTTGTAGCAAGTCCTGCTTTTACTGCATACTCAACAACCTTTTCGTTAAGTACAGGTAGTGTCCCAGGCATTGCCATACAAATTGGACAAGTATGCGTGTTTGGCTCTCCACCAAATTCTGTTGGGCATGAGCAAAATATTTTTGTTTTTGTAGAAAGCTCTGCATGTACTTCAAGTCCCATTACCATTTCATAATCGTTTCTAAGCATTTTATTTTGCACCTCCCTTAAATTCTGGTTTATGTGTTTCTCTAAATTTTAAATCTTGTTCAAATGTGTATCCTGCATTTAGCAAAGTTTCTTCACTGAATCTATTTCCTATTAATTGCATTCCTATAGGCATACCACTACTATCAACTCCACATGGAAGTGAAAGTCCTGGAAGTCCTGCAATATTTACAGAAACCGTACAAATATCAGCTAAATACATTTCAAGTGGGTTATTTGATTTTGAACCTATATCAAATGCAACTGTTGGGGCTGTAGGTGTTAAAAGCACGTCATATTTTTCAAATAATTTTGTAAATTCGTTCATAACAAGTGTTCTTACTTGTTGTGCTTTTTTATAATATGCATCATAATATCCTGAAGATAGAACATAAGTACCTAGAATAATTCTTCTCTTTACCTCTGGTCCAAATCCTTCACTTCTTGAATTTCTATACAATTCTTTCAAATTTGTATAGTTTTTAGTTCTATATCCATAACGAATACCATCAAATCTTCCAAGGTTAGAACTTGCTTCAGCACAAGCAATAATGTAATAAGTTGCCAAAGCATATTTAGCTACATCTAAAGAACATTCTTCAACTGTTGCGCCAAGTTTTTTATATCTTTCAATTGCTTCTTGAAGTTTATCTTTTACTTCACTGTTAATTCCTTCTCCAAAGTATTCTTTTGGAACACCTATTTTTAAACCTTTTACATCATTTTTTAATGCTTTTACATAGTCTTTTTCCCCATTATCAATACTTGTTGTATCTTTATCATCATGTCCAGATATAATATTTAAAAGCATTGCACAATCTGTTACATCTTTTGTTATAGGTCCAACTTGATCAAGTGATGAAGCAAATGCTACAACTCCATATCTTGAAACTAATCCATATGTTGGCTTAAGTCCTACAACTCCACAAAAACCTGCTGGTTGTCTTATTGAACCCCCTGTATCTGTACCAAGTGCCCATGGTACCATGTTTGATGCAACTGCTGCTGCTGATCCTCCCGAAGAACCGCCAGGAACTTTATTTAAATTCCATGGATTATGTGTTTTCTTAAAGTATGAATATTCTGTTGATCCACCCATTGCAAATTCATCCATATTTAATTTTCCTAAATCAATTAATTCTTCTGCATTTATTTTTTCCATAACTGTTGCATTGTATGGTGCTATAAAATTTTCAAGCATTCTTGAACTGCAAGTTGTTCTAATACCTTTTGTACAAATATTATCTTTTATTCCTACTGGAATACCTGCAAGTTCTGATTTTGTCTCTTTTTTACTTCTTTTTTCATCAATTTCCTTTGCCTTTTCCAAAGCAGAATCTGTTAATTCTGTTACAAAAGCTTGTACATTTTTTTCTTTTTCTTTAATTCTGTCAGCATATGCTTTTGTTATATCATAACTTGTAAGCTCTCCACTTGCAAGTTTATCCTTAAGCTCATGAACCGTAAGTTCTGTAATCTCCATTTCTTGCCTCCATTTCTTTCCAAGGTCAATTTATTGAATAACCTTTGGAATTTTAAACATATTTCTTTCTTGTTCAGGTGCATTTGCAAGTAATGCTTCATTATCTTCAAATACAACTACCTCATCTTTTCTAAATACATTTTTCTTTTCATTTGCACCAATTGTTATATCTAATCCATCTACATTTGCATTATTTACAACATTTGCAAAATTTAATATTTCTTTTAAATTGTCTAAATACTTGTCGACTTCTTCATCTCTTAGATTTAGATCTGCAAGTTTTGCAATATGCAATAATTCTTCTTTGCTTACTTCTGCCATACTCTTAGCTCCTTTCAGTTTAACACTATTTACATATTATATCCACTTTTTTACAAAAAAACAAGCCCCAACATCTAATTACATAGAATTTTTGTAGACTTGTCTTTATTATAATCTTCAATTTTTTTGTTATTCTCCTAAAATATCTATCAGTTCTTTTTTTACCTCTTCAAAGTCTCTATCATTTTGTATATTTACAACATTAATATTACGATACTTCTGCTTAATTTCTTCTGCCATTTTCAAATATTCTCTTTGTTGATTTATACTACTTTCAGCTTTAAATTTTGCATATTGGGGAACAGCTTTTCCTGCTCGTGCAAGTCTTTTTTCAAATTGACCTTCATCTTTTAAATATAATGTAAAATAAAAAATTTTGAAATCCATTTTACTTAATTCTTCAACTAATCTCTCATAAACATCTGTAAATGAATAATCCTTAAAGCCTAATCTGCAATATATTTCTTCTGTAAAAAAAGTTCTATCAAATAATAGATTAATGCTTAAATTTTCTAATGTTTTCATGTAATTTAGTAAATTGTCATACATTATAGTTGCCTTTTTCTTTCCTTCTATTGAGCTATCTGATGTTCCTGTTAGCCTGTATAAATTTGTATATTTTACTGCATATCTTAAAAAATCTGTAACTGTTGTCTTTCCAGCACCCTGCGCACCTTCTACAATTATTATCTTTGAATTGGCCATAATTTTATTCCTCACTTATTTTTTATATTTTATCTTTAGTAATTCTATCAATACAGTAAATAAAAATCAATACAATGTTATAATTTTTCTACTATAATTTGACTTTTCACACATAATATAGTAAAATAGCTTATGATTTTGTAAATAAAGAGCGGTTTTAATGGAGGTTTTAAAATTGGAAAAATATAGAACACACACATGTGGTGAATTACGTTTAACAGACGTTGGAAAAGAAGTAAAATTATGTGGATTTGTAGAAACAATTAGAGATTTTGGAGGTCTAGTATTCCTTGATCTTCGTGATATGTATGGTATTACACAAATAGTAACTGCTGGAAAAGAGGATGCTGTTGACTTTGCATCAAGAATTCCTATTGAATCAAGCATATGTGTAACAGGAACAGTAAGAAAACGTGATGAAGAAACTTATAACCCTAGCATAGAAACAGGTGAAGTTGAAGTTGTTATAAAAGATATTCAAATTCTTGGAAAAAGAACAAAAATGCTTCCTTTTGAAGTAAATTCAAATCAAGAAGTTCGTGAAGATTTACGTTTACAATATCGTTATTTAGACTTACGTTCTAAAAAACTTCAACAAAATTTAATATTAAGAGCTAAAGTGCTTCAATTTTTAAGATCTCAAATGATTGAGCAAGGATTTTTAGAGGTTCAAACACCTATCTTAACAAGCTCTTCTCCAGAAGGAGCTAGAGACTACCTTGTTCCAAGTAGAGTACATCCAGGAAAATTTTATGCACTTCCTCAAGCACCACAGCAATTTAAACAATTGCTTATGGTATCTGGTATTGATAAATACTTTCAAATAGCTCCATGCTTTAGAGATGAAGATGCAAGAGCAGATCGAGCTCCAGGTGAATTTTATCAATTAGATATGGAAATGTCATATGCTACTCAAGAAGATGTATTTAGTGTTATAGAACCTGTTGTTTATAACACATTCACAAAATTTTCTGATAAAAAAGTAGCAGAATATCCATTTCCTAGAATTCCATATAAAGAGGCAATGCTTAAATATGGAAGCGATAAACCAGATTTAAGAAATCCACTTGAAATAATTGATTTATCAGAATTCTTTAGTAGATGTACTTTTAAACCATTTATTGGACGAACTGTAAGAGCAATAAAAGTAAAAGGACATATGTCAAAAGGATTTCATGAAAAAATGCTTGCATATGCTATGTCAATTGGTATGGGTGGGCTTGGATACTTAGAGGTACAAGAAGATTTATCATATAAAGGACCTATAGATAAATTTATTCCAGATGACATGAAAGATGAATTAAGAGCTCTTGCAAATCTACAAATTGATGATACAATCTTCTTTATTGCAGATAATAAAGTAAGAGCTGCTGAACTTGCAGGACAAATTAGAACAGAACTTGGAAAAAGATTAAACTTAATTGATGAAAATATATACAAATTCTGTTGGATAATAGATTTTCCAATGTATGAACTTGATGAACATGAAAACATTGCATTTTGTCATAACCCATTCTCTATGCCACAAGGAGGATTAGAAGCATTAAATACAATGAAACCTTTAGACATTTTAGCTTTTCAATATGATATTGTATGTAATGGTATTGAACTATCTTCTGGAGCAGTTAGAAACCACGATCCAGAAATAATGATAAAAGCATTTGAAATTGCAGGTTATAAAAAAGATGAAATTGAAAAACGTTTTTCTGCATTATTTAATGCTTTCCAATATGGTGCTCCACCACATGCAGGTATTGCACCTGGTATTGATAGAATGCTTATGTTACTTACTGGAGCTGATACAATACGTGAAGTTATTGCATTTCCTATGAATAGCAAAGCTCAAGACTTAATGATGGGGGCTCCTGGAGAAGTTACAAGAGAGCAACTTAAAGATGTTCATATAAAATTAGACATTTAACCAAAACAAGGCGACTTTAGGTCGCCTTTTATTCAAAGCCGATTTGATTTTTCGGCTAAAAGGATGAAATCTCAAAGGCAATAGCAATTGTAGCATTTAATATACTATGAAATGAGAAATGGCCTAGTATAGGAAAAAGGACCCACATTTGTGGATCCTTTTTTTAGAGAATATTAACTAACATTATTCTTTTATTTTCAAGATTACATCATCTATCAATTTATATTACCTTATTTAATCTCATTTCCATAGTAGCTATCAATTAATATTTGTTTTAGCTCAGATACAAGTGGTACTCTTGGATTTGCTGTTGTACATTGATCTTCAAATGCTCTATCTGCAAGCATATCAACCTTGCTTAAAAATTCTTGTTCATCAACACCTGCTTCTTTAAATGATTTTTCTATTCCTAAATCCTCATTTAATTTTTGAATTTCGTGAATTAATGACCATACTCCCTCTTCATTTGTAAATGCAGGGAAATTCATTCTTCTTGCTAAATCTGCATATTTCTTGTCAGCTATAAAATATTCATATTTAGGGAAAGATACAAATTTTGTAGGCATTTGACTGTTATATCTTATTACATATGGTAGTAAAATTGCATTTATTCTACCATGTGCCAAATGAAATTCTGCACCAATTTTATGTGCTAAAGAATGGTTAACTCCTAAAAACGCATTTGTAAATGCCATTCCAGCTATTGTACTTGCATTATGCATATGCTCTCTTGCCGTTTTGTTGTCTCCATGATTATATGCTTCTCTTATATTTTTAAATACAAGTTCCAAAGCTTTCTCTGCAAGGCCATCTGTATAATCAGAAGCCATGTTTGAAACATAACTTTCAATTGCATGTGTTAAAACATCCATTCCAGTATCTGCTGTAATTTTCTTAGGTAAACTCATAACTAAATCAGGATCAACAATTGCAACATCTGGTGTTAATTCATAATCAGCTAAAGGATATTTTTTATTAAGCTTTTTATCAGTAAGAACAGCAAATGATGTTACCTCTGAACCTGTTCCTGAAGTTGTAGGAATTGCAACCATTTTTGCCTTTGTACCCAATTTAGGAAATTTATATGTACGTTTTCTAATGTCCATAAATTTAAGTTTTAACCCCTCAACATCAGCATCTGGGTGTTCATAAAATAGCCACATACCTTTTGCAGCATCAATTGGGCTTCCTCCACCTACTGCAATTATTACATCTGGCTTAAATTCATTCATCATCTTTAAACCTTTTTCAATTGTTTCAAATGATGGATCTGACTCCACTTCTGAAAAAATTTCAGAATGTACATAATCACGTCTTTTTCTTAGATGATATAATATTTTATCTATATATCCAAGTTTAACCATAGATTCATCTGTTACAATAAATGCTCTTGTTATCTCTGGCATTTTTTCTAAATAACCAATTGAACCTGCTTCAAAATATATTTTTTCAGGAACTTTAAACCATTGCATATTTACTCTCCTTTTTGCAACCCTTTTTATATTTATCAAATTTACACTTGACACATTCGCTGTTGTTGAATTTCCACCAAATGTACCACAACCAAGTGTAAGTGATGGCATATTTGTATTATATATGTCACCTATTGCACCATGAGTTGAAGGAGAATTTACAATAATTCTTCCAACCTTAACTTTTTGAGAAAATTTTTGAATTGTTTCATCATCTTCAGAATGAATAACTGCAGAATGTCCAAGTCCACCAAACTCGATAAGTTTTTCTGCAAGTTCAATTCCCTCATCACTATTGTCTACAACATAGTATGCTAAAACAGGACTTAATTTTTCCTTTGAAAATGGATATTCAATACCAACTCCATTTTCTTTTAAAACAAGCACCTTTGTGTCTTTTGGAACATCTATTTCTGCAAGCTTTGCAATATCATATGGACTTTTACCAACAATACTTGAATTTAAAGCTTCACCTTTTTCTTCTATAAACATTTTTGAACGAAGTCTGTTTGTTTCATCTTCAGATAGAAAATAGCATCCAGCCTCTCTCATTAACCATTCGAATTGGTCCTTTATATCTTTATCAACAATAACAGATTGCTCTGAAGCACAAATCATACCATTATCAAATGATTTAGACATAACCAAATCATTTACAGATGTTTTTAATTTTGCAGTTTTATCTATATAGCATGGAACATTGCCAGGACCTACACCAAGTGCAGGTTTTCCGCATGAATATGCAGATTTAACCATTCCAGTTCCACCAGTTGCAAGTATCAAATTAACTGCAGGATGATTCATAAGAGCTTTTGTAGCTTCAATAGAAGGCTCTTCTATCCATAAGATACAATTTTCTGGAGCTCCCGCTTTAATAGCAGCATCTCTTAAATATGTCGCAGCTTGTACACTACATTTTTGAGCAGATGGGTGAAATCCAAATACTATAACATTTCTAGTTTTTGCAGCAATAATTGATTTAAACATTGTTGTTGAAGTTGGATTTGTAACAGGGGTTACACCCGCAATTATACCAACTGGCTCTGCAATTTCTTCATATCCTTCTTCCTCATTTTTGTTAATTACACCAACTGTTTTATCATATTTAATACTATGATAAACATACTCTGTTGCAAACATATTCTTAGTTATCTTATCTTCGTATATTCCTCTTCCAGTTTCCTCTACAGCCATTTTGGCAAGCTCCATATGATGTTCAAGCCCTGCCATAGACATAGCCTTTATAATATCATTTACCTGCTCTTGATCAAGCTTCATATATTCTTCTGAAGCCTTTTTAGCCTTTATCATAAGTTCATCAACCATATTGTGAATTCTATTTAATTCTTCTTCACTTATATCTTTTGCCATATTTCTTTTGTTTCTCCTTTGTCCAATTTAATTACATTAATTATATAATACAAATTATAATTGTCAAGAAATTTCTACCGCAAATTTTTCACTATTTTTTACAATCTTCTTGGTACTTTTTTAGGCAGACTCAAAAAGTACCACTTTTTTTAATTTTTCCCTTCAATTATGCGAAAAAATGTTATATAATACTGAATATTAATGTTTAGACGAAAGGATTGAGTTATTATGGCTTACGATTTTAAAACAGTAGAAAAAAAATGGCAAAATAAATGGTACACAGAAGGTACTTTTAATGCTCAAGATGATTATACAAAAAAGAAATGGTATGGGTTAATAGAATTCCCTTATCCATCTGGTCAAGGTTTGCATGTTGGACACCCTAGAAGCTACACAGCTCTTGACATAATTGCAAGAAAAAGAAGAATGCAAGGATATAATGTTTTATACCCTATTGGTTTTGATGCATTTGGTCTTCCTGCAGAAAATTATGCAATAAAAAATCACATTCACCCTAGAATTACCACAGAGAAAAATATTGCACATTTTAAAGAGCAATTAAAATCTTTGGGATTTTCTTTTGATTGGTCAAGAGAAATAAATACAACAGATCCAAATTACTACAAATGGACACAGTGGATTTTTATCCAATTATATAAACACGGACTTGCCTACAAAGCTACAATGCCAATTAACTTCTGTACAGGATGCAAGGTTGGTCTTGCAAATGAAGAAGTTGTAAATGGTGTTTGTGAAAGATGTGGAAGTCCAGTTGTTCAAAAAGAGAAAAGCCAATGGATGTTAAAAATAACAGAGTATGCTCAAAGATTAATTGATGACTTAGATGATGTTGATTACCTTGATAAAATCAAGGCTCAACAAAGAAACTGGATTGGTAGAAGTGAAGGTGCTGAAGTTAAGTTTAAATTATCAAATACAGATGATAGTTTAACAGTTTACACAACAAGACCAGACACTCTATTTGGTGCAACTTATATGGTTGTCGCTCCAGAGCATCCATTTATAGAAAAATATTCTGACAAAATCACAAATATGGATGAGGTAAAAGATTACAAAAATAAATCCGCTTTAAAATCTGATTTTGAACGTTCAGAATTAAACAAAGAAAAATCAGGTGTTGAAATAAAAGGTCTAAAAGCAATTAATCCTGTAAATGGAAAAGAAATTCCAATTTGGGTTTCAGATTATGTATTAATAACATATGGAACAGGAGCTATTATGGCTGTTCCTGCACATGATACAAGAGATTATGAATTTGCGACAAAATTTAATATTCCAATGGTACAAGTAGTTGCTCCAAAAGATGATACAATTAGTTGTGACCTTTCAAAAGAAGCATTTACAGATGTTGCAGATGGAGTACTTATAAATTCTGATTTCTTAAACGGCTTATCTGTTGCAGATGCTAAAAAGAAAATAATCGAATTCTTAGAAGAAAAAGGAATTGGAGAAAAGAAAGTAAATTATAAATTACGTGATTGGGTATTTTCAAGACAACGTTATTGGGGTGAGCCAATCCCTATGGTACATTGTGACAAATGTGGTTGGGTTCCACTAAAAGAAGAAGATTTACCTCTTGTTCTACCAGAAATTCAAGACTATGAACCAAGTGAAAATGGTGAATCTCCACTTTCTAAATTAGATAGCTGGATTAACACAACTTGTCCTTGCTGTGGTGGAAATGCTAAAAGAGAAACAGATACAATGCCTCAATGGGCTGGTTCTTCTTGGTATTATTTAAGATATATGGACCCACACAATGATAACGCTTTAGCTTCAAAAGAAGCATTAGAATATTGGTCACCTGTAGATTGGTATAATGGTGGAATGGAACACACAACACTTCATCTACTATACTCAAGATTTTGGCATAAATTCCTATATGATATCGGAGTTGTTCCAACAAAAGAACCATATCATAAACGTACATCACATGGTATGATACTAGGAACAAATGGTGAAAAAATGTCTAAATCAAAAGGAAATGTTATAAACCCTGATGATATAGTCGCTGAATTTGGAGCAGATACATTCCGTGTTTATGAAATGTTTATGGGACCATTTGATCAAACAGCACCATGGTCAATGGATAGCATCCGTGGATGTGGTAAATTCTTAGACCGTGTATGGAATATGCAAGATATGCTTGTAGATGGAGATTCATATTCTCCAAAATTTGAAAAAATGATGCATAAAGCAATCAAAAAAGTTTCAGAAGATATAGAAGAAATGAAATTTAATACAGCTATAAGTACATTTATGACAATGGTAAATGAATTTTACAAAGAAAAACAAATTAATAAAGCAGAATTCAAGACATTACTTCAAATATTAAATCCATTTGCTCCACATATTACAGAGGAATTATTCTCAAAACTATCTGATACAACAATTGCAGACACTCCATGGCCTACATTTGATAATAGCAAAACAATAGATGATGAAATACAAATTCCTGTTCAAGTAAATGGCAAAGTAAAAGCAACAGTTTTAATATCACTTGATGAAGATGAAAGCTCTGTTAAAGAAAAGGTACACTTAAATGAATCTGTTCAAAAGCAATTGGAAGATAAAACTGTTGTAAAAGAAATTTATGTTAAAAACAAAATATATAATATTGTAGTTCGTTAGAACCATTTTGTCACATATTTGTAATATAACTGTAACATTTTTGTAACACAAAAAATCACAAAAATGTTGTATAATGTTGATATATGAATTACTAAGGAGAAACAATATATGAGTATCGAATCAGATTTAAAAAAAGATGGAATTAAAGTAATACGAGCTTTAGATACATTAAGTGTAAATACTCTAGCTCACGATGTTGCAGAAAAAATATGCAGCACTTTTACAGAGCAAAACTTTATTTTTCATAATCTTTTTATTGCACTATCCAGAATACCAATGTATATTGCAGAAATGCCAGATGGATTTGCAGAAGCAAATTATTTTTATAAAAATTCATCTATCTATTTCAAATCTGGAATTTCAGTAAATGAATTAGAAAAATTTGCAGTACATGAATTTATACATTATTTGCAAGAAATAAAAGATAAAAAAGGTAATCTTGTAAAACTTGGACTTTGTGATTTTGGAGATTTAAAAATCCAAGGACTTGCCCTTAATGAAGGAGCTGTTCAATTTATGGCTTCTAAAGCATTAAACCATAGACAAGAAATTGTTAAATACTATGAAATCTCACTTCCAACAAATAGCCCCGCTTACTACCCACTTTTGTGTAATTTAGTTGCACAAATGGCATACGTAACAGGTGAAGAATATCTTTTTGATAGTACATTTTATGGCACAAGTTTATTTAAAGATAGATTTAGTGATCTTTGTGGTGATATCGCTTTAATAAAGGTCGAAGATAATTTAGATAAGATAATGAACTATGAAGAAAAAATTATAAAGCTAAACAATAAACTTGTTCAAGATAATTGTGAAGGTATGAAAGCTCAAAAAGTTGCTAGAAAAATATCAAAGTTAAAAGCAAAGATTAAGGAAATTTATTTTAATACACAAGATTTAATCTATACTTCATACTTTAACACACAATTTTTGCGTATTAGCACAACTGCAGATATAGATTCATATCGTTTTAGATTATATAATTATAAAAATTACATTGGAATAACAGAAAACTACTCTAATTTCAATGATTTTTATATTAATAAAATGGTAGATTTAGATAATAAATATGAAAATATTATGAATAATACACAACTTGTTGTATCAAGTCAATCTACAGTTTCTATATTCTTTAGGAAAATAAAAGCTCTTCTTGGAGCAAGAATAGAATTACAATAAAAAAACCGGTTAACCCCGGTTTTTTTATTTGTTCGCTTGATTTTTGTTACAAATTATTATATAGTTATTAACATAGAAAATGAGCTAGTAGATATGTGTTGCCACTTCATCTTAGATAGTTATTGCTACCAGAAAGTGAGGTGGTGTTTATGAATTTTATATTATATTT
>CAJMLO010000029.1 GCA_905214245.1 uncultured bacterium | reverse complement strand
GTGCTCAAAGTATTTATTTTAAATAATTTGTGACAAATGATTGACTAACCTACACACAAAAAGTCAAAAATATTATTTAACATATTGTGGATTTTAAAGTTTTGTGATAAATTATATAAGATAGATGATATAAATATGTGTCTATAGCTCAGTAGGATAGAGCGACCGCCTCCTAAGCGGTAGGTCGAGGGTTCGATTCCCCCTAGGCACACCAATAAATGTTAAAGGGAATCAAATATGGATTATCAAATAAAATTTATGAAAGAAGCTCTAAAGGAAGCACAGAAAGCATATGATAAAAAAGAAATTCCTGTAGGAGCTGTAATTGTGAAGGACAATAAAATAATTGCAAGAGCACATAATGTAAAAGAAGAAAAAAATGATACAACAAAACATGCGGAAATAATAGCGATACAAAAAGCAAGTAAAAAACTAAATGCTTGGAGATTAACAGGATGTGAAATGTATGTTACGTTAGAGCCATGCAGTATGTGTGCGGGAGCATTAATTCAATCAAGAATTTCAAAGGTATACATTGGAACAATGGATTATAAAACAGGAGCATGTGGTTCTGTTTTAAATTTACTTAAAGACTATGAATTCAATCATAAAGTTGAAATGGAAAAAGATATTTTACAAGAAGATTGCGAAAAAATTTTAAAAGATTTTTTCAAAGAATTGAGAAAAAGTAAAAATTAGGAGTGGTATCGAAGTGGTCATAACGAGGCTGACTCGAAATCAGTTGGATGCTTTATAGGTGTCACGTGGGTTCGAATCCCACTCACTCCGCCAAATATATAGGAGGTTCAAATTGGAAGAACAAAGGGCAAATCAAATGGTAAAAAATATTATTGCAATTGCAACTGTAATACTTATTTTTATCATAGTTGGAATGATTATGATAAAGTATGAAGTTGAAGGCGATAAAAATATGCCATTTAATTTATCAAAGATTATGATTGTAAGTACAGCTGAAGGCGTAGAAGAAGAAGGAAAGAGTAAATGGAATTTTGATGTTTATCAAAACAATGACGTTTATTTATATATTGATAAAAATGATAAATATTGGGGAAATGATGGGCATATTGAAAAAATTCGAATAGAGAACATACAAGTTTTGGAAAATCCAGCGATTGGAGAAATAAAAACATATATGCCAAATAGTACAGAAGGAAGATTATATACATATGACAAAAATTTTATTGTAGATGAAAAATTAGAATATAAGGGGGCAAGCAAAAGTAATCCTCAAACTCTAGAAATTGGAAGTCAAGGGGGAAGTGCTTTAATTAGATTTAGTAACACAGGTATTGGCAAATATTCATCTGATGATGATAAAGAAATTGTGCATGATGGTTCATTACTTGCAAAACTTGACTTGACAGAAGAGCAATTAAGTTTTAAGGTTTCTTTTGATATAGTCATATGTGCATTAAATCATGAATATAAGGCAAATGTTGTTTTAGATATGCCATGTGAAAAACTTATAGAACAAGGAACTTCAAGCACTGAGATAACAGATATGAGTAATATAATATTTAAAAGAGTAAAATAATATTTTAGAAAATACTTGATTAATAGACAAAAACAGTATATAATGCAAATGGTATGAGAAATCTAACTATTGTATGGAGGAATCCAACAGGAAACTGTGAACCTTGTCAGGTCCGGAAGGAAGCAGCAATAAGCAGATCTTTCTGTGTGGAATCTTCCATAGAATAGCTAGAGACTATTATACCATTTTTTTAAATAAAAATAAGCGAGGTGATATACAATGTCATATACAGCTTTATATAGAAAATTTAGACCATCTACATTTGAAGAAATAGTTGGACAAGAACATATAACAAGGACACTAAGAAATCAAATTATGGCAGGAAGGGTAGGTCATGCTTACCTATTTAATGGAGGAAGAGGTACTGGAAAGACCTCTGCTGCAAAGGTTTTAGCAAGAGCAATAAATTGCTTAAATCCAAAAGATGGAGAGCCATGTAATGAGTGCGAAATATGCAAAGCAGCTCTTTCTGGTTCGCTTACAGATATTGTAGAAATGGATGCTGCATCTAATAACAGTGTTGAGGATGTGCGTTCTATCAGAGAAGAAGTTAATTTTTTGCCTACTGTGGCAAAATATAGAGTATATATTATAGATGAGGTTCATATGCTTTCAACAGGTGCTTTTAATGCTCTTTTGAAAACGCTTGAAGAACCACCAGCACATGTAAAATTTATACTTGCTACAACTGAACCACAAAAGTTGCCAGCAACTATTTTATCAAGATGTCAAAGGTTTGATTTTAAGAAGATATCAAATGAGAATATCGAAAAAAGACTTAAATTTGTATGTGAGCAAAGTAAAATAGAAATAACCCCAGAAGCATTAAATTTAATTGCTGTTTTATCAGAAGGTGCAATGAGAGATGCTTTAAGTATACTAGAAAGATGTATTCAAGATGGTGAGGACAAAATTGATGAAGATAAAATAAAGGAACTTGTAGGTATTCCAAAGCTTACAATGGTTTCAAGTATTGTTAAAGCCATTTTTGAATATAATGTGGAAGATGCAATTGTGGCAGTTGATAATGTGCTTGATAGTGGAAAAGACTTGAGTAATTTATTATGGGAAATGATTAAATATATCAAGGATATTTTAGTATATAAAGTTACGCAAAAACTACAAATTTATAGCCAAGATGAAATAAATGAAATTAAAAATTTATCTGATATGGTAGATAAAGAAAGGCTTTTGCAGATTATATATGACCTTTCAGAACTTGAAAATAATATGAAATGGTCATCTCAAAAGAGTATTTTATTCCAAGTTGAGGTTATAAAATTATGCAGTAAGTTAAACACAGTAAAATATGTGGAAAGTGTGGATAACTCAGTTCAAAACTCTGTAAACCCTGCAAATACACAAGTAAAATCTCAAAGTTTTCCACAAAGTGGTGTGGAAAAAACACAAATAAGACCTGTGCAAAACAAACCAATTGCAAAGATGAATACAATAGAAGGCTCTAAAATACAAAATTGGGGCAAAATTGTAGGAGATTTAAAACAAACAGGTAAAATATTGCTATATACAAATTTGATGAATACTAATGCTGTTGAAATTAATGATATGACAGTTGGAATTAATTTTCCAAATGGAATTACGCCATTTGCAAAATCTGTACTTGATAAGCCGGAAAATATGCAGGAAATAACCAAACTTGTTTCTATGCAGTGTGGTAAATCTATGAGAGTTCAGATGATAGATGGTACAAAAAATAATATAGTTGAAAAAGAGAAAACAGAGCCAATTGCGGATATGGCAAATGATTTGGATATACCAATAAATATTATAGATGGATAGGAGAGAAAAAGTTATGTCAAAAAGAGGAGGATTCCCAGGAATGGGAGGATTTGGCGGAATGAATATTAATCAATTAATGAAAGAAGCCAAAAAAATGCAATCAGAAATGGAAAAATCACAAGAGGAGTTAGTATCAAAAGAGTTTGATGCTACTGCTGGTGGAGGAGCTGTTTATGTAAAAGTAACTGGCGGAAAAGAATTAAAAGAAATCACAATAAAAAAAGAAGTTGTTGATCCAGATGATGTTGAGATGCTTCAAGATTTAATTTTAACATGTGTTAATGAGGCTTTAAGAAAAGTTGACAGTGCTCAAGCAGCCCAACTTGGTAAATACAATATACCTGGATTAATGTAGGAAGGATAAAAAATATGTCATCATATTATTCACCATCAATAGAAAAACTAATTGAAGCTTTTGAAAGATTGCCAAGCATAGGAAGTAAAACTGCTGCAAGACTTGCTTTTTACATTTTAAATGCGAGTGAAGATGAAACAACAGATTTTGTAAATTCAATTATAAATGCTAAAAAGAATTTAAAATATTGTTCAAAATGTTTTAATATTTCAGATACAGATCCTTGTGAGATATGCTCAAATGCAACAAGGGACAATTCTATTATTTGTGTTGTAGAAGATGTAAAAGATGTAGTTGCAATGGAGAGAACACATGAATTTAAAGGATTATATCATGTACTTCATGGAAGTATTTCACCAATGAATGGAATTGGACCAGATGATATTAAAATAAAAGAGCTTCTTGCAAGACTTATGGGAGGAGAAGTTAAAGAACTTATTTTAGCAACCAACCCACGAGTTGAAGGAGAGGCAACAGCCATGTATATTTCTAAACTTGTGAAACCACTTGGAGTGAAAGTTACAAGAATTGCTCACGGTATACCTGTTGGTGGAGATTTGGAATATACTGATGAAGTTACTTTAAGTAAAGCATTAGAGGGAAGAAGAGAATTATAAAACATAATCACAAAAAATATCGCCTGTAATATTATATTAAAGGCGATATTTTTTGGAGGATATGATGGATTTTTTTGAACTTTCTGGTGCTGAATTTGTTTCAATTGCCAGTATTTTAGCAATTACAATTTCAAAGAATTTTACTTCTGATGAGAATAATACTTTGGGTAATTTCTTTTCAGCACTTGGACAAAATCTATGTACTATTGCAGATGCACAAGCATTAGATGAAAATCATCCTAAAAGTGTTTGACAAATATCTTGTGTTGAATGAATTTTGGCAAGTGACTTAGTAGCATCACGCATCTGATTGATTTTTTCATCAGAGCTAAATAATGTTTTTATTATTTCATCTGGATTTGCATCTTTTCTAATCCATACACCTGCACCATGATTTTCTAAGAATTGTGCATTTTTCTCTTCTTGTCCTGGTATAGGATTTATTATAATCATTGGCAAATGTGATGCAAGGCTTTCTGTTGAGGTTAATCCACCTGGTTTTGTTACAACTATATATGATATACTCATAAGTTCTGGAACTTTATCTGTAAATCCTAAAATTTTAACTCTGTTTTCTGCATTTAAATTTTGAACTGTTTCTTCAAATGCTGTTTTCATTTTTTCATTTTTTCCTGATATTGCAACGATTTGATAATCTGGAAGATTGCTAATTAATGAGTTTAATATTTGAATTGTTCTATCCTTTCCAAGACCAAATTCGCCTCCACCAAAGAATAGTATAACTCTTTTGTCTTTATCTAATTCAAACATATTGTAAATGTTTTCTTTATCAAATTTTTCTAAAAATCTATCTGACATAGGAATTCCTGTTACATTAATTTTGCTGTTTTCTATTCCATAATCACAAAGTTCTTTTCTCATATTTTCGTTTGATACAAAGAAATAATTTGTATATTCATGTCCAACAAGCCATTGCTCATGTGATGCAAAATCTGTAAGTATTGTTGCAAGTGTAACATTAATTTTACCTTTTCTTTTTAAATAACTTACCATTTGGCTACTAAATGGATGTGTTGATATAACTATGTCTGGATTTTCTTGTAAAATAAGATTTTTTAGTTTTATTGCCATAAATTTATTTGCTCTTGAGCTTAAATGTCCAAGTGCTCCTTTTTGTGAATTTGAATATACTTTTCCCCATAGTTCTGGCATTTTTTTTGCCATTTCTCTGTATGCACCTGTTGTAAGCTTTTCAAGTGCATTGCTAATATATTTCATACAGTCTATGTTGGAAACTTCTACATCTTGATAATGTTCTTCAATATATTTTTGAATTGATTTTGCAGCTGAAAGGTGACCTCCACCATATGATGCATACAATATTAATACTTTTTTCATATTTATTTCATTCCTTCCTTAAAGCAAAAATAAATGCTTTAATTTTTAGTAACTGTATCATATCATGTATTATGAAAAAAATGAATAAATTTTATAAAAAAAAGAAAAATAAAGTTAATTAACTAAATTTTGGAGGTTTATTGATGGGGAAAGTAAAAGATAAATTAATTGATTGGAAAAACAGATTAAAAGATAGACATATGCTATCTATAATAGTTGCTTTAGTGGCAATTTTGATAATACTTGGGTTATATACTTATAAAAAGCAAAGGGATTTTAGACAAGCCTCAGAAAATTCATATAATATGGCATTTTTTGAACTTGTTGATTATGTGCAAAATGTTGAAACATATCTTGCAAAATCGCTTATATCAAGTTCAGCTGTGCAAGGTGCAGAGTCACTTACAAATGTATGGAGAGAGGCGAATCTTGCAGGTGCATATTTAGCACAGCTTCCTATAGATAGTAATGAGCTTGAAAAAACAAGCAAGTTTTTAAATCAGGTTAGTGATTATAGTTATTCATTATCGAGAAAAAATATAAAAGGTGAAAAGCTTTCTGAAGATGATATGAACAATCTAGAAAGTTTGCACCAATATAGTGTAGAGTTAGAAAATACATTAAATCAACTTTCAATGGATTTAAACGAAGGAAAGATTAAATGGGGAGAATTAAATAAAAAAGGAAGTGCTGTATTTGCAACGCAGACAAGTAATATTTCAAAGGATAGTTTTAGTAATTTAGAAGAGAATTTTCATGAATATTCAGGACTTATATATGATGGAGCATTTTCAGAACATATTACAAACTCAGAGAAAAAGGGCCTAACAGGAGAAAATATAGATGAAAATAAGGCAAAAGAAATTGCAGTAGCTTTTATTGGAAATCAAAATATTGAAAAAGTCGAATCACAGGGAAAAGGAGAAAATGCAAATATTACTGCATATAGTTTTAATGTAAAACTTAAAGACCAAGATAGAAATGTAAGTATTGCTATATCTGAAAAAGGCGGACATATAGTATATATGGACTCTGATAGAGAAATACAGCAAGAAACAATATCGGAAGAACAAGCTGTTAAAATAGGAAAAGAATTTTTGCAAAGTAAAGGTTTAAATAATATGACACAAACATATTATTTAAAAAATAATGGAATTGTAACAATAAATTATGCTTATTTGCAAGATAACGTAATTATGTATTCTGATTTAATTAAGGTAAAAATTGCACTTGATAATGGAGAAGTTTTAGGAATAGAAACAACAGGATACTTGAATTCACATTATACAAGAAATATTCCAAAAGTAAAAATGACTGAAAATGAAGCAAAGAAAAACTTAAATAAAAAATTAGAAATAAATTCTTCGAGACTTGCATTGATTCCTACTGAATGGAAAACAGAAGTATTTTGTTATGAATTTACAGGTAAAATAAATGACATGGATTTTTTAGTGTATGTAAATGCACAAACAGGTGAGGAAGAGGATATACTTCTTATTGTAAATACTCCAAATGGGACACTTACACATTAGAGAGATAAAAAATAAGGAGTATTAAATAAAGACTGTTTTACTAAAAAGAGAGGGGATAATATTAGTGTATCATCCCCTCTTTTACCATTGACAATAAAATATGATATTGTATATAATAGGCGCATATAAATAATATAAAAAAGGAAGATGAAGCCTATGGAAAGTAAAAAAGAACTTACAGTTAGAGACATTATTGAAATATGTGAAGGAAAGCTTGTGTGTGGAGACAAAGAAGTTGCTTTAAACAACTTTTGCCAAGATACAAGAATGATTAAACAAGATGATGTTTATGTTGGAATAAAAGGCGAAAATCATAATGGAAACGATATGTACGAAAAAGCTTTAGAAAATGGAGCTAAGGTGTGCATTTTGCAAGATATTGATATACCAGAATATATAAAAGAAAAATATTATGATAGATCAATTATTATTGTAAAAAATACTATATATGCTTTGCAAGAACTTGCAAAATATAAAAGAAGTATGTATGATATTCCAGTTGTTGCAATTACAGGAAGTGTTGGAAAAACAAGCACAAAAGATATTGTTGCAAGTGTAATGGCTAAAAAATTTAACGTTCTAAAAACAGAGGGAAATTATAATAGTCAACTTGGTACAGCCCTTACAGTTTTAAGATTAAAAGATCATGATGCAATGGTTGTAGAACTTGGAATGAACAATATTGGTGAGATTAGTAGACTTACAGACATAGTTAAGCCAACTGTTGCAGTTATTACAAATATAGGAACAGCACATATTGGAATTTTAGGTTCAAGAGAGAATATTTTAAAAGCTAAACTTGAGATATTAGAAGGCCTTCAAAGTGAAGGCAAAGTTGTAATAAATAATGATAATGATATGCTAAACAAATGGAACCTTGAAAAAAGCGATATTTATGATGTTATAACTTATGGAATGGAAAATGTAAGTGATGTTATGGCATATAATACAGAATTTTCAGAAGATGGAAGTAAATTTAATGTTGATATAGAAGATAAAACATATAATGTCCATATAAGCGTTGGGGGCAATCATTTTGTTTCTAACAGCCTATGTGCCATTGCAGTTGGTAGAATTTTTAATATAAATATGCCAGATATTTTAGATGGAATTGCACATTTTGAATTAACAAAAAGAAGAATGCAGGTAGAAAAATTAGAAAATAACGTAATTGTTATTAATGATTGCTATAATGCAAATTGCGATTCAATGAAAGCTGCAATACATTATCTTTCAGAGTTAAAGAATTGCAAAAAAGTTGCAGTTTTGGGAGATATGCTTGAACTTGGAGAGTATTCTGAAAAGCTTCATAGAGAAGTTGGAGAGGAACTTGTAAAAGACAAAATTGATATTGTAATTACAGTTGGAAATGAATCAAAATATATTGCTGATGAGGTTATTAAAGGAAACAATACAAGTGTATATGAATATAATAACAATCAAGAAGCGATAGAAAAAATAAAAGAAATAATGAAAGATGGAAATGTAGCAATATTAATTAAAGCTTCAAATGGAATGAAATTTCAAGAAATAGCAAATGAAATTTGTAAATAATTATACAAGGAGGAATTGTTTATGTATAAAGAAAAAATTGCAGTTGTTTTTGGAGGAATGTCGACAGAACATGATGTTTCAATAGTATCAGGTACATCAGTACTTAAAAATTTAAATAAGGAAAAATATGATATATTTCCAATATATATTGATAGAGAAGGAAACTGGTTTAAATATACAAAACCTGTTAATCAAATAGAGGTTTTAAATGTTGGGGACAAAATAGAAGAATTAGATAAAATAGAAGAGCCAATGGAATATTTAAAAAACATTGATGTTGTTTTTCCTGTATTACATGGACTATATGGAGAAGATGGAACGATTCAAGGAATGCTTGAATTACTAAATAAAAAATATGTTGGATGCAAGGTTCTTGCTTCAAGTGTTTGTATGGATAAGGTATATGCAAAAGTTATTTTTGACAAGGCTAAAATAAACCAAGCAAAATATATCTACATAAGAAAAGCAGGAGAAAGATATATATACATAGATAATGAATTTAATGAAGAAATTCATTCATTAGAAGAGATTGCAGATATAGTGAGTGAAAAAATTGGTTTTCCAGTGTTTATTAAACCATCAAATTCGGGTTCATCAGTTGGAATTAATAAATCACACAATATAGAAGAATTAAAAGAACATATCAAATATGCAAGTCAATTTGATAAGAAAATTTTAATAGAAGAAAATATTTGTGGAAGAGAAGTAGAATGTGCTGTACTCGGAAATGAAGAGGTTAAGGCAAGTTGCGTTGGAGAAATACTTCCAGCAGAAGAATTTTATACATTTGATGCAAAATATAAAAATGCTGAGTCAAGAGTAGTAATACCAGCTGACTTACTAGAAGGTATTTCAAACGAAATCCGTAGTACTGCAATAAAGGCTTTTAAAGCAGTTGATGGCAAAGGATTATCAAGAGTTGATTTCTTTGTAGAAAATGGTACAAATAGAATTATAATAAATGAAATTAATACTTTGCCAGGATTTACACAAATAAGTATGTATCCTAAACTTTGGGAAGAAGCAGGAATTAAATATAGTGATTTATTAGATGAGCTAATTAAACTTGCTAAAGAAGATTAAAAGGACGTGAAATAATTGAAAGATGCAAATGAACTTTTAAAAGAAATAGATGAAGATGCAAAAAAAATGTTATCTGAAAAAAGATATATTCATTGCAGAAATGTTATGAAAAGGGCAGTTGAACTTGCTAAAATATATGGTATAAATGAAAACAAGGCCATGCTTGCAGGGCTTGCTCATGATATAGCAAAAGAAATGCCAAAAGATGAAATGTTTAAATATATTGAAGAACATAATATAAAAATTGATGAATTTGAAAGAAAAAATCCTGGCTTGATACATGGAAAGATAGCTGCAGTTTTTTGCAAAGAAAAATATGGATTTACAGAGGATATGCAAAAGGCACTTGAATATCACACAACAGGCGAGCCAGATATGGATGATTTAGCTAAAATAGTATTTATAGCAGATAAAACAGAAGTGGGGAGAAAAAATAATGACTGGGAGAAGATAAGAGAAAAAGAAAAGGAAGGACTTGATGCACTTTTACTGTACGTTATAGATGAATCTATTTGTTATGTTATAAAAAAAAGAAAACAAATTAGAGTTGATACTATTTTTACAAGAAATTATTTATTAGAAAAAATGAAATAGATAGTTAAGGAAAAATTGCAAATTTTTATTTGCAATTTTTCTTTTTGGGCTATTCTAATATGCAAAAAAATGTGATATAATGTTTGCACCATTATATGGAGGGAGCTTTAAGATGATTTTTAAGGACTATTACAAAATATTAGGGTTAGAAAATAACAAAGTAAGCACAAATGAAATAAAAACAGCATATAGAGAGCAAGCAAAAAAATATCATCCAGACATCTCCTCTGAGACAGAATTTTCAGAAGAAAGATTTAAAGACATTAATGAAGCATATAAGGTGTTATCAGATGCAACTGCAAGAAGAAAATATGACAGAATGTGGAATTCTCGTGTTGGACATAAAAAGAAAAATGAAGAAAGCAAAAGAGAAGAAGGTTCACTTTTTAGTAATTTCTTTAAGATGTTTTTTGGAGAAATGGAAACAAAAAAAGAACCAGAAATTAAAAAGAAAAGCAAAGTCCCACAAAAAGGAGAAAATGTGGAGACAGAAGTTGATATATCAATAGAAGAAGCATTTTATGGAGCAGAAAAGAAGATTTCTCTTCGTCGTGTTGATGGTAAGATGAGAAACTTTACAGTTAAAATTCCGGTTGGAATAAGAAACGGTGAAAAAATAAGACTTATTGGACAAGGAAAAAAAGGCGAAAATGGTGGAAAAAATGGGGATTTATTTATTAAAATAAATATTCTAAATAATAGGAAATTTTCTATGCAAGGAATTGATATGCATACATATCTTTATTTATCACCATGGGAAGCAGTACTTGGAACAAGAATTGATATAGATGCAATAGATGATACTGTTTCTTTATATGTGCCACAAGGGATACAAAGTGGAGAAATAGTAAAAATTCCTGGAAAAGGATATCATGATGGAAAGGGTTCAAGAGGAGATTTAATTGCAGAAGTTAAAATAATGGTTCCAAAAAATTTGACAGATGAGGAAAAAGATTTGTTTAAACAACTAAGTGAGATTTCTAAATTTAATCCAAGAGGAGAAACAGTTGTTAACATAAAAATGGAAAAATCATTGACATAGTTTGCTAAATATTGTATAATTATAGATAGTTATTGAGTTACGAAGGATAAACTATGTCTACTTAAACTCATAGTAAGGGAGGACAAGAACATGGATACTATACAAGGTAAGCACTTTAGTATAACAGATCCACAAGGTGTAAATACAGTAATTTATAGAATTATAGAAACAGATAAATCTCTTTTAAAAGAATTTCCAAAATATACAGTTGAAAGACTTCAATCTTCAGAAGAATTAAGAGGAGATGCAAAAAGAAAAACATTTTTTGTAGATGAACCTGCTGATGAAGAGGATTTAGTTATACTTTCTTTTGGAAAAGATAGAGTTGTGGTTAATATGGGAGTTTTAGCTGATAACAAAGTTAAAATATCAAAAAAACCTATGCCAATTAAGTTTGACACCTTATATTCTGAAGAAGAATCAGTTTATAAAGAATTTACATATACACCAAATTTAAAAAGACCAATATCTATTATTGATCCTGAAACAACAGAAGAAATAAAACCTGTTGTATTTATTGATAAAACCACTAATGAAGTTAAAGGAAAATGCAAACTTGAGCCATATAAATCATATTTTGCATTTGAAATAAGAGATAAAAAAGGTTAATTTAGAAAGGGGATAAATAATGAGTAGTACAAATGTACATTCAGTAAAAGCTAGTAACAAATATTGTGCATCTGCACAAATAATACCAACTACACCAGAAAAGGGGTTAGATATACCACCTAAAAATGCAAAACCTGGTCCAACAAGAACTGAAATTGATAATGAAGAATTAGTTCTTGCTATATCTGCAGTTGGAGAATATACAGTAGAAAAAGATGGTACTGTAGTTGATAAATCTAGTAAAGAAATACTTGGAAAAATATCAGTAGAAAAATCAAGAGAAGATAAAGATATAAGAGCTAAAAGAGCACCAAGTATTTATGCAAAAAGAGAAAACAAAGAGATGGAACACTAAAATAAAAAACAAGCGAAAAGGTGAAATGTTATGGGATATAAATTTAACAAAACATTAAAAGATAATAAAAAAAGTATTATAATTATAGCGGTACTATGGGTAATTTTATCCATAGTACTTGTTGCTCCTATAAGTTATTCAATTGGAGAGGCAACTAAGAGCCGGTTCTTTTAATATGACAGTTTTTATAGAGCTTATTTTCTCTGAGATTACAAGCTTTACATCTATGGGAAGAGTATTTGCACAAGGATATGGAGCTCTTTTTGGAAAAACATTAATTTATTTTACGATTATTTATATTTTATGTACTTTAATAGGGCTATTTAAATCAAAGCCAAAAAGTGAATATAAAGATATAGAACATGGTTCAAGTGATTGGAGTGAACATGGAGAGCAATATACTATTTTAAGTAAAAATAATGGAATTATACTTGCACAAGACAATTATTTACCAGTTGATAAAAGAGGAAATGTTAATGTTTTGGTAGTACGGAGGTTCTGGTTCTGGTAAATCAGCATCATATTCTATTCCAAATGCTTATCAAATGCTTGGCTCATATGTATTTACAGATCCAAAAGGAGAGCTTTATGATAAAACAGCTGGATATTTAAGAAAAAATGGTTATGAAATAAAAGTTTTGAACTTGGTAAATCCTAATAATAGTGATGGATATAACCCACTTATGCATATTTCAAGTGAAATAGACGTAGATGTTATTGCAAATACAATTGTAAAAGGACAATCAGCAGAGGGTGGAAAATCTGATCCATATTGGGATGATATGGCTGAAATGCTACTTAAAGCATTAATATATTATTTAATGGCAGTTAGACCAGAGGAAGAACAAAACTTAGCAAGCTGTTCAGAACTTGTTAGAGCTGCAAATTCAAATGGTGGAAATAACTTACTTACAGAGTTGATAAATCAACTTCCATATGACCACCCAGCAAGAATGTATTATAAATCAATTGAAATTGCACCAGAAAAAACATATGGTTCAATTTTGAGCTCTTTGCAATCAAAACTTGGTAAATTTGATTCAAAGGAAATTGCAGAAGTTACATCAACAGATACAATTAATTTTGAAGAAATAGGAAGTAGAAAAACAGCAGTATATGTAATTTCATCAGATACACATAAGGCATATGATTTCTTACTTACAATTTTCTTCTCACAAATGATTCAACAATTATATGACTTTGCAGATAAAAATGGAGGAAGATTAAAGGTTCCAACATTCTTTATACTAGATGAGTTTGCAAATATCGGACAAATACCTGATTTTGATAAAAAGATTTCAACTTCAAGAAGTAGAGGCATTTCATTTAGCGTTATATTACAAAACTTAGACCAATTAGAGGCAGTATATGAAAAATCATATGAAACAATTATGGGTAACTGTGATACACATGTATTTTTAGGAAGTAACTCATTTAAAACAGTAGAATATTTTTCTAAAGCTCTTGGAGAGAAAACAATTACAAGAGAAAACTTATCAGTAAATAGAGATAAACAGTTCCATAGACAAGGTTATAGTGATTCTGACCAAGTAATGGCAAGAGCTCTTATGACTCCAGATGAACTTAGAAGAATGGATAATGATTTATGTATTATTTATGAAAAGGGAATAAAGCCTGTAAAGGCAAGAAAATATTACTATTTTGAAACTCCAATGGCAAAAAAACTTGCAGAATATTCATTAAATCACTTGGAATTTGATATAGGAAATAGAGGAGAATGGAGAAAATATAATCCGTATAACCCATATCAAGAAGAGAAAAAAGGTGGAGGTCAAGATTTAAAAATTGAATCTTTAGATGATTTATTTGAAGATAAAACAGATTCAAATGCAAATAAAGAAGATTTAAATGTTAATGAGGAAAATTTAAATCAAGCTGAGGCACCTACATTACCTCAAGCAGAGGACAGAAAAGAAGATGATATTTTATCTGTAGATGTTCAAAAACAACTAGAAGCAAAATTTGATGAACTATTTGGTCCTTTTGATGATGAAGATACAATAAAATAAAATTTTAAAGGTGGAATACAAAAGTGTTCCACTAATTTTTTGCAATTATTTTAAAACAAATGTTTTGAAAAAAGTATTGACTAAAAATAGAAATTTGTTATATTATTTAAAGAAAACAATTAAAACAAAGTATAATATAAAAATTATACAGAAAGGATTAATATGAAATTTATACATATGGCTGATATGCACTTTGATAGCCCTTTTACAGTGCTAAATACAAGAAATAATTTAGGTGAAAAAAGGAGATTAGAGCAAAGAGAAGTATTTAAAAGAATAATTGAATATATTAAAGAAAATAATATAGAGTATTTATTTATTGCAGGGGATTTATATGAACATCAATATATAAGAGAAACAACAATACAATATATTAATTC
>CAJMLO010000028.1 GCA_905214245.1 uncultured bacterium | reverse complement strand
CTTTTAACATTACTATTTTTTATTGCTCTAGCTCTTTTTAGTAATGTTAAAGCAACTTCAATAGCAAGTCCACAAAGACAACGAACTCGAATTATAATAATGTCCTCAATTTTATCTCCCATTTTTATATACATAACTTTTAAGATTTTATTCACTGTATCAAGTACTGACAATAAGTTTAATTTAGGCATCACTAAAAATGAATTAAAAAGAAATACATTCTATTTTAGAGATATCCCATGTGTCAATATTTATAAAGCATATTTTCTCGCTTATAAAGGAGACCTTTTGAAAAATAAAACTGATATTTTAGGTGCTATTATATTAAAATGGATTAAAGATGATATTGTTAAAATTCAAAATATTAATAACAAAATATCAATCGTTTTATTGGAAACTGATACTTCAAAGATAACAAATAATAAGGAATTTGATTTATATGAAATGTTTGCACAAGCAAGCATGGATGGAATCCTTGAAAATAAAGAATTTGAAAGTTGGTGTATCACAAACTATAACAAAATATTAGGATGGTTTGATGAACTTATTAAAAGTGAGCAAAAAAATCTCATATCATCTGGAGATATTATTTTAGAAGAAAAAAAATCTATGTATAATTTTCAACCTTCTCTAACAGAAGAATTAAGACAAATTTCAGGATTAAAAAATTATTTGATAGACTACACTTTAATAAAAGACAGAGAAGCAATCGAAGTTCATCTATTTGAAGAATACCTTATATATGCTCAGATGCTTGGAATCGCAAATCAAGTAGCAAAACAATTTAAACAATTATATCCTAATATAATAATAGAAACATCATTTCTATCATATAATAGCTTGCTAGATGTAAATACATGGTGTACAAACAGTATAGAAACTGCAAACACAGCTAAATTAAAAGCCGAAAATAATCAATCTAATAATTTTTAAAGGAGGATACATATGAAAAAGACACTTAAAACATTGCTTTTAACATTACTATTTTTTATTGCTCTAGCTCTTTTTAGTAATGTTAAAGCAAATTCAATTAGTAAAATTTCTATGGATATATATGTAGATAGTTATGGAACAGCTCATGTAACAGAATCTTGGAAATGTTCTGCATCAAATGGAACAGAAGTATATCATCCATACTACAATTTAGGAAATAGTCAAATTCAAAATCTAACAGTATCAGATGAAACTCGAACTTATGATACACTTTTTTCTTGGAGCACATCAGGTTCACTTTCTTCTAAAGCTTATAAATGTGGTATTAACAAAATATCAGATGGTGTAGAATTGTGTTGGGGAATTAGTACATATGGTTCACACACATATACTGTAAAATACAATATCACAAATTTTGTATCTGAACTTTCAGATGGGAATCAAATGATTTACTGGACTCTTATTCCTTATGATTTTTCAAATACTATTGGAAGTGTATATATCAAAATTTATGCAGATCGTTATATGCCAAATACTATAGATGTTTGGGGATATGGAAACACAGGATATACCTATGTATATGATGGATACATAGAAATGGACTCTGATGGAAAGCTTCCATCAAATAATTATATGACAATACTTGCAAAATTTCCAAATGGATATTTTAATACTTCTAACAAATTAAACCATGACTTTAATTACTATTTTAATATGGCAGAGAAAGGAACTAGAGAAAATCCAAAAAATAAAACAAGCACTATTGTAAAAACACTTAACTTTATATCAATTTCTTTATTTGTCGGACTTTGGGTATTTATTTTGACTGTCTCTTCAATATCAACCCCTAAATTTAATTTAGGTATTACTAAAAAAGAACTTAAAAATAGTAAAGATTATTTTAGAGACATTCCATGTGATAATATTTACAAAGCATATTACCTTGCTTATCAGGGAGGAATTCTAAAGAATACAACTGATATTTTAGGTGCAATTATCCTAAAATGGATCAAAGATGATATTGTTACAATAAAAGAACTAAATAAAAAATCTGCTATTATTTTATCAGGTGCTAATACTTCCAAAATTACTGATAATAAAGAACTAAAATTATTTAATATGTTAGATAAAGCTAGTAAAGATGGAATCCTTGAAAACAAAGAATTTGAAAATTGGTGTAAAACAAACTATAACAAAATTTTGAAATGGTTTGATGAAATTATTAAAAGAGAGCAAAATAAACTTATAACATCAAGAGAAATCATTCTAGAAAAAAGAAAAATTTTGTTTATGACAAAAAGTTATTATAACTTCCAACCAAGTTTAACAGAAGAATTAAAACATATTGCAAATCTAAAGAAATACCTACTAGACTATACTTTAATAAAGGATAGAGAAGCAATTGAAGTTCATTTATTTGAAGAATATTTAATCTATGCACAAATGCTAGGAATTGCAAAACAGGTAGCAAAACAATTTAAAGAATTATATCCAGAGATAATACAAGAATCATGCTATTCAACATATGACAATTTCTTATTTATAAACGCTTGGTGTGCATCTGGCATAACTTCTGCAAATACTGCAAAAGCAAGAGCCAATAGTTATTCATCTGGTGGTGGTGGATATTCATCATCAGGTGGAGGTGGAGGTTCCTTCGGTGGTGGTGGAGGCGGAGGAGGCTTCCGTTAAAATACAAAAAGCTGTATTTTTAATACAGCTTTTTTATTTTGTGACAAATTTAAAACACCTTTTGAAATAAATATTTACAAAGTTTTTCTATTTATATATTCTTTTAATATGATCAATTGCACTCTTTTCGAGCCTTGATACTTGCGCTTGTGATATTCCTATCTCTGACGCAACTTCTATTTGAGTTCTACCTTCAAAAAATCTCTTATTTAACACTTGCCTCTCTTTGTCAGTCAACTTTTTCATAGCTTCTGCAACAGTAATGGTTTCCGCCCAAAACTCGTCAGTATTTTTTTTGTCACTTATTTGATCTTCAATATAAATATTATCAGAATCACTATTTCCAGTTGGCTCCTGAAGTGATATCGGAGTTTGTATTGCATCTAAGCTCATAACAATATCTTCTTTTGGAACATCTATTATTTTTGCTATTTCCTCTATTGTTGCTTCTCTATCGTTTTCTTTTAAAAACTTCTCTTTTTCAGCTAAAACCCTATATGCTAAATCCTTTACAGAACGGCTTACTCTTATGGCATTATTATCTCTTAAATATCTTTTCACCTCACCCACAATCATCGGAACTGCATATGTTGAAAATTGGCAATTTTGTTTTGGATCAAAATTATCCATTGCCTTTATTAAACCCACACATCCAACTTGAAACAAATCATCTGCATTTTCTCCTCTAGTATAAAACCTTTTTATAATACTTAAAACTAATCTTAAATTACCATTTATAAATTTTTCTCTAGCCTCTACATTTCCATTTTTTATTTCCGCTAATAGCTCATCTTTTTCTTCATTTGATAATATAGGTAATTTTGCAGTATTTACTCCACATATTTCTACCTTATTCATCAAATAAAAAACCTCCTTTAGAAATAATTGTTTTTTACATTATTTCCAAATTTGGTTTTTTTATACTTTAAACTAATTTTATCCTGTTTTACTCAAAATATCTTTTTTCATTTTATTTATAATCTTTTTTTCTAAACGCGATATATAACTTTGTGAAATTCCAAGCATATCAGCAACTTCTTTTTGCGTTTTTTCTTTTCCACTTATAAATCCAAACCTAAGTTCCATAATATTTCTTTCTCTATTGCTAAGTTTTTTTATTGAATCTCGAAGTAAACTTTTATCAACTTCATCTTCAATTCTTCTTGATGTAATGTCTGAATCTGTTCCAAGTATATCTGATAGTAAAAGCTCATTTCCATCTCCATCTTGATTTAATGGTTCATCAATAGAGATTTCCCCTTTCAATTTATTACTACGTCTTAAATACATTAATATTTCATTTTCAATACATCTTGAAGCATATGTTGCAAGTTTTATTTTTTTATCAGCATTAAAAGTATTTATCGCTTTCATCAACCCAATAGTTCCTATAGAAATCAAATCTTCCAGTCCTACACCTGTATTTTCAAATTTCTTTGCAATATATACAACGAGTCTTAAATTTCTTTCTACAAGTAATTGCCTTACTTCTTCTGCTTCTTCCTCATTAGAAAGTTTTTCTATCATTTTACCTTCTTCTTCTGGAGATAATGGTGGTGGCAGAGTTTGACTTCCACCTATGTAGTAAATCGGCAAATCTGTTACCTCATTATTGCCTATGTATTTTACATAGATTGTATTTATACTATCTTTCAATATTTGTAATAAGTTCATTATTTTCTCTCCTCTCAAGCATATCAAGCCCAATGAGAGCAGAATATGCATTTGTTTTACTTAGCTTTTGATTATATAAACATACTATTGCTTTTTTGTTTACAATTTCTTCAATATCATTTATAATTTTTATTTCATCAACTTTAAATCCAAGCATCATTCCATTTTGTTTTCCAATAGAATTAAATGGAATAACACAAAATTTTGATCTAAAATTTATATTTTCATCTTTCCAATCACCTCCTAATATTCTTTCTGTATTATTTAAAATATTATCTGGTAATAATCCAACCAACTTTTCTTTTTCTACCACAGCAACTGGACTTCCTGTAATAGGATCTTTAAGTCCATTTCCTGTGTCAAGCATTGCCTTTATATTTACCTTTTTATTATTCATTGTTATTTCTAAATTATATAATATCGCTTTTTTATTTACTCTACTTTTAACTATTTTAAATGCAATATGTACAACAATAAATCCTACAATTGCTCCAAGGAGTGCAATCTTAATTGGATAAGTACCAATATATACGCCATTTCTCATAAATATATTTTCTGGTTTTAAAAAATATAAAAGAGCAAATGCACATCCTCCAAATACAAAAGAAACTAAATAAAAAATAAGCAAATATTTCAAAAGACCTTTAATTCCTTTAGGCAAAAACGCAACATATATCATTGCAATAGAAAGGATCATTTTAGTAATCATATTCGAATATATTTCAAAAATTTGCATGTATACAAGTATCGCATATACTGCTCCGATTAACGATGACATAAGCAAATTTATATATCGTATTTTACCTTTAATAATAAATCCAGTTGCATATAAAATAATAAAATTCATACACAAATTTTCAAGTAATATAATATCTAAATAAACAGTCATACTTTTTACTCCATATTTTCACATACCATATTGTACAACATATAATTTTAAAATGTTGTCATATCTTAGGCACGAAAAAAAGAAATAATCTACAAAATGAGATTATTTCTTTTAAAAAACTACTTAATTAGATTTTATTTATTCATACCTTTGTTTTTTCTTAAGAAAGATGGTATGTCTAAGTTATCACCTGAGTTTGAATTATTTACAGGTTCGGGAATTGAATTCAATTTTTTATCCCAAGCTTTATCTATAATTTCTCCTACAGGTATATTTGATATGCTTCCTGGTTCTTTTTCAAATCCAGTTGCAATAACTGTTATAACGATGTCTTCATCTAAACTTTCATCAATTACAGCACCAAATATAATATTTGCTTCTGGATCAACACTGCGTTGAATTAATTCAGCAGCTGTATTAACTTCGTGTAGTCCAAGGTTATTTCCACCAGTAATGTTAATAATAACACCTCTTGCACCTTCAATTGAAGTTTCAAGTAATGGACTTTGAACAGCTTGTTTTGCAGCATCTTCTGCTCTATTTTCTCCAGATGCTCTACCAATACCCATATGTGCCATACCTGTATTTAGCATAATCGTTTTAACATCTGCAAAATCTAGGTTTACAAGTCCTGGTATTGCGATAAGGTCAGATATACCTTGAACACCTTGTCTTAAAACATCATCCGCCATTTTAAATGCTTCTACAATTGATGTTTTTCTATCAATTACCTGTAATAGTTTGTCATTTGGAATAACAACTAAAGTATCTACTTTACCTTTTAAGCTTTCAACTCCACGTTCAGCTTGTGATAATCTTTTTTTACCTTCAAATGTGAATGGTTTTGTAACAACACCTATTGTTAAAATTCCCATTTCTTTTGCTGTTGCAGCTATAATTGGTGCAGCACCTGTACCTGTTCCACCGCCCATTCCGGCTGTAACAAATACCATATCTGCTCCGCGTAAGGCTTCTGCAATCTCTGATTTGCTTTCTTCTGCTGCTTGAGCTCCAATATCTGGATTAGCTCCTGCTCCTAAACCTCTTGTGATTTTTTCACCGATTTGAATTTTTGATGCAGCTTTTGATAGAAGTAATGCTTGTCTATCTGTATTAACAGCAATAAATTCAACTCCTTTTATTCCTGAGTCAACCATTCTGTTTACAGCATTGTTTCCAGCTCCACCTACTCCTATTACTTTAATTGTAGCTGTTCCATCTAGCATTGTGCTTTCGTCTGTGCTATCCATTAACATACTATTTCCTCCTCTAATCTAATACTATATATTATTATCATCTGTTATTTTTTAATTTTAAGAATAAAAAAACTCTTTAATTCTTTCCAATATTGTTTGAAAAAAGCTTTCTTTTGCAGTAGAATCAATATTACTTGAAACTGTTTTTGCAAAAGGTCTTGAAGCAATATATCTAACTAAAGCATATGCTGTTCTATATTCTGGTCTAACTGTACTTATAGCTCTACCTGTTGATATTTTTACAGGTATATTTAATATAATTTTTCCAGCGACATCACTTTTGCTTATTGTTGTAATACCTTGTCCTGTTAGTATAACATTATTAATTCTTTGTTTGATTCCCTGAGCAGAAATATCCCTATTTACTAATGAAAACATTTCCTCAATTCTTGCTTCTATAATTTCAATCAATTCTGAGCTTTTTATTACTTTTTTATTATCATCTTTACATGTAGATAATAAAATTTCATTATCATTATCTATTAATGATTTTAATGCTAATCCATATTGTCTTTTTAATTTATCAGCTTCTTCCTCAGAAATGTTTAATACAAGTGCTATATCCTTTGTAATATTATCTCCACCTAGTGGAATTGTATTTGTATATGTAAATGATAATCCTTCAAATACACCTATATCTGTATTTCCAGCTCCTATATCAAGTAGCATTACATTATCATTTAATTCGTTTCCATCAAGTACAAGACTTCTTTCTGCAAGGGTTACTGGCACTAATCCATCAATATCTATATCTATTTTTCTAAATATATTTGATAATTGTTTCATGTAATCTTTATCTGCTAAAACAACTTGTGCATTTACAGTAAAGCTTGAAGCTAAACTTCCAACTGGATCTTGTACAGCTTTTCCATTATCTAGAATAAATTCATCTGTTACAATGTCTATTATTTGTTTTCCGTCTGGAATATCAATATCTTTAACTTGTGATAAAGCAGTATAAACATCCTTTGTTGATATTCCTGCATATTTATCCTTGGCTTCTTTTAAAATACTATTTTGTACTATAGTAACATATTTACCAGGTATACTTAAGTAAGCTGAATTTATTGTTAGCTCATTTTCTGTTTCTGCTTCTTTTATAAGTCTAGATATAGCTCCACCAATTTCGTCTTCATCAATAATTTTTGTTTTTTTAATTCCATTACATCTACAACATTTTGTACATATAACTTCAATTTGGTTAAAATTATTGACTTCTCCAATTACCAAGCTTACTTTCGAAGTACCAATGTCTATTCCCACGATTATATCTCCGATTGCCAAAGTTCTTCTCCTCCATTTTTTGCTTCTAATTCTCCATAAGAATATTACAAATTCATTAAAAAGTCAATAGAATTTGTAATATTTTTGTAATAAATTTGTAATATTTTTGTAATAAATGTCTAGCTTTGTTTCTTTGCCTTTTCTTGTCTATATTTTACTAATTTATCAAGATAATGTCTTCTTATCATTGCAAGGTTTGTAAACATTCTTCCAACAAAAACAACAATAGCTGCAAGATAAATATCTACATTTAATTTTTGACCTAAATATGTAAGTAATATAGAAAGTATCGCATTTCCAAAAAATCCTGATACAAATATTTTTAAGTCAAATGTTTTATTTAATGATGATGTAATTCCTCCAAACACAGAATCAAGTGCTGCAATTATAGCAATTGCTAAATAACCTGAATATGTATATGGAATAATAGGACTATTTAATCCAATTAACGCTCCTACTATACAACCTATTAAAATTGCTACAAATATCATTCTTTATCCTCCTCCACTTTCATATACTTGTATGTCATTTCCGCATTATATTTCGGAATTTGAATTTTCTTACTAGTTTCCATACTAACTTGTTTGTCTGAATCAGCTGCATTTTTGTATAAATCTACATATCCACTATCTTTCAAATTTAATATACTTGATAAATATGTTTGATTACCTATTGCCTTTACAACATATGGTGCTTGAAGTCTTTTTCCGTCAACAGAAATATATGTATAATCTGCCAAATCAACTATTTCAGTACTACTAATAATTCTTATATCATTTATAGAAATTGCCTCTGCTCCTGCATATCTTAATTCATTAACTAAATATATCAAATCCCAAGCAGAAATGTTTTCTTCTTTTCCATCATTTAAAGTAACTATAACACCTTCTCCTGTTACATCTGTCCTTCCAACTACAAGATTAGATTGTTCAAGTTCTTTATCAATCAATTCTGATGTAGCTTCATTTTTTTCCATTTTTTCTTGATATTCAGCTATCTTTTGATTTGTCTTTTCCAAACTCGAAGAAGTCTCCTCATATTTTGATTTCCACTCTGCAAGTGATTTTCTAAGTTCTGCTTCTCTCATATTTTCAATATCAGTTATATCTGTTTCCTCTACTGTCTTAAACTGCATAAGCATTACACTAACAAATGATACACACACAATAAACATTACTATTGAAACCGCTAAATTATTTAATTTTATTTTTTTAATCATACAGTTTTCCCTTCTTTTTTAATTACTTTTGCTTAGCTGTTTGTATATAATTATAGCTAATAGTTCCACTATATTTACTTATATGGACCTTATCTTTCTGGCTCACACTTTTTACATTAACACCTCTATTTTTCATAAGGTCCAAATAAGAACCACTTCTTGTTATAGAACCATATAGCAATGCTTGTGAACCTATTGCTTTTATTGTAAATGGTGAACCTATTTTTTCTCCATTAACTTTTATAATATTTCCTTCACATGTTATTGAAGAATTATTTACAATTCGTTGACCATTAATTTCTATTGCCTCTGCTCCTGCATTATTTAGTTCATTAACCAAACTCATTAAGTCATCATTATGAACTAATAAATCGCTTGGATTATCTATTGCAAGTATTGGATTATCTCCATCTGCAATTTCTATTACAATTCCTTGCCCTACAACATTAGTAAGTCCAAGTAAAGTATTGTTTTTCTTCAATTCTTCTTCTTTTGCAGATGCAGTAGAATCATTTTGAGTTGCACTTTGTCTTACCTTTTCTAGCTTTTTCTCAGCTTTTTTTAACTCTTCCGAAATATTATCATATTTTTCTTTCCATTTTAGCACATTGTCTCTTAATTCGTTATCTGATAAGTTTCTAGATGCAGTTGTACTTGCATTATCCATTGTTCTTATTTGAATACATATTCCTGTGCTTAATATTAAGCACATAGCTCCAAGAGTAATAGCTACTTGTTTTTTGTTCAATTGCATTACCTCCTTTTGAAAATTATAATTTTTTTCTGAAAACAGGTTTGTTTTTTTCTTCATTCAAATTCATATTTAATATAATATCTCCTGCTGTATTTCCTTCTTTCTCATTAAACGTTACAATCCATAACATCTTTGTACTTAAATTAGTTGTATCACCTAAGTATACTGTCTTTTTTTTGCTTTGCAAAGTTAAAACATAATCATATGTATTTGTAACATTAATTTTAGTTATTAAATCTGATATTCCATTACTAGATGCTGCTTCCATAATTTTTAGTACATCTCCTAATCTATTTAGGTCATCATTGTTTAATCTATTTCCCGGTTGTATATCCTCACTTTGAGTTTTTATTCCAGTAAGAATTGGCATATTAGGCTTTTGTCTTGAAATTTCTAAAATATATCCTTGACTACTAATGTACGCATATGCATTTGCATATTCAACCGCGTAACTTGCTTGTCTCTCTGTAACACTAATTTCAATAGAATCTGGGATTTTTCTACTTATTTTGACAGTATCAATATATGCGTTTTCTTTTATTTTTGATTTAACATCACTCATTTTATATGTAAACATATTTTGTTCTAGGTTGAATCCTGAAAGACTTATAATTTCATCAACACTTATTTTTGAATTTCCACTTACTTTAATTTGTTTTATATTAAAAATTGGCGAAAGAATTGCATATATAATTCCACCTATTATTATAGCAAATAACATAAGCCATTTTGTTGTGCGAAAAATAGCTTTTCTTTTTCTTTTTGCACGCTCTTTTGCCTTTTGTTGCTCTGGAGTAAGTTTTTTTATTTTATTTTTATTAACCTTCTTTTTTTTCTTGCTTTTTTTATTATTTTTAGGCTTGTCCTTATCAGGTTCAATTTTTCGAAGTCCTATAATAATTTCATCATCAAAATTAAATTTATCATCTTTTGTTGTTTGTTGTCTAGATTTTTTTGTATTTTTACTATTCTTTTTGTTTGTGTTTTTTTTATTTAATTTTGCATTATTCTTATTATTTTTTTTAGTATTTTCTCTTCTATTTTTCGAAATTCTTTTATTAGCTTTTTGACTTTTTTCTTTTTCATCTTGCTCTATATTTAAATAAAATAAATCTAAGTTTTCGTCATTAGTCCTATTTGCCATTTACTCACCTTCTTCTTTATAAATGCACGCTCCTAATTTTTTTAATTTTGTATCTAAGTTTTCATATCCTCTTAAAATATAATCTATATCTGTTACTGTTGTTTTTCCTCTCGCCATTAACCCTGCTGTTACAAGTCCTGCACCACCTCTTAAATCGGTGCTCTTAACTTTACTTGCTGTAAGTTTCCTTACTCCGGTTATAACAGCTGTTCTTCCCTCAATTTTTGCTTTTGCACCCATCTTTTTTAGTTCTGGAATATATCTGTACCTATTTTCAAAAATATTTTCTACAATCATCGATGTTCCTTTTGCGGTAGTAAGCATACTAGAAAAAACAGACTGCATATCTGTTGGAAAGCCTGGATATGGCATTGTTGTAATATCAACAGCTTTAAGTTTTTTTGGTGCTTCTAAAACCACAGTATTATCATTTTCTTCTATTTTACATCCACATTCTCTTAATTTGTTTAAAATAGGGCTTATATTCATTGGCTGTACATTATTAAGTTTAACGCATCCTCCTGTCCCTGCAACCATACATAATAAAGTTCCAGCTTCAATTCTATCAGGCATAACAGTATAGCTTATACTATTTAATTTTTTTACTCCTGTAATTTCTATAACATTTGTTCCTGCTCCAGATATCCTTGCACCCATTTTGTTCAAACAATTCGCTAAGTCTATTATTTCTGGTTCCATTGCTGCATTTGTAATACTAGTTACACCTTGTGCAAAAACAGAAGCTAAAATAATGTTTTCTGTTGCTCCAACACTTGGAAAATCCAAGTCAATATTTGCACCTACTATTTTATCACATTTACATACAATAAATCCACCCTCTTCGGAAATATTTATTCCTAATTTTTTAAAACTTTTTAGATGTAGGTCTATTGGTCTTGCTCCAATATCACATCCACCTGGATATGAAAATCTCGCTTCTTTAAATCTTCCAATTAAAGCACCTGCAAGTATAACAGTAGAGCGCATTTGATGCATCAAATATTCTGGTATTTCTTTTTTATTAATATTTTTTGAATTAACTTCTATTTTAACATTATCTTTCTTTATTTTGCAACCCAAAAATTTAAGTATCTCTTGTGTTATCTTTGTATCACTTATATTAGGTATATTATATAATTTTGTCGTTCCACCATTTAATATACACGAGGCCAAAATTGGAAGTGATGCATTTTTCGAACCGGATACTTTTATTTCTCCTTCAAGTTTTTTTCCACCTTCTATTATGTAACTTGGCATTTATTTCACCCCTTTATATAAACTTTTATGATATATATTATGTTTTGTTTACTTAAAGAGTGATTTATTGATGTTTTTTGTATAAAGCAAAAACAGAGCTTTCGCCCTGCTTTTTAAAATTTTCAATATAATATTTTACCACTTAACAACCAATTTATTTACTTTTGAATTAATGTATGCTTCAAGCTTTTTCATAAACTCATCTGACTTAATTTCTTTTTTTGCTACCATATCAAGTCCTTTTTCCCAACTTGCAGTAAGTTTTGGATTAAGCATGTCTGGCATCGAACCATATACAACATCATAAATTGCCTCTCCTTTTTTAGTAGGTGTTATAATCTGTGTTTTTGTATTAATTACAATATACCCTATTCGCTCTAACTTTTTCATTATTTCTGCTCTAGTTGCACTTGTTCCAATTCCTGCACCTTTTATTTGCTCTCTTAATTCCTCATCTTCAATTAGTTTACCTGCATTTTCCATTGCAAGAATAATTGAACCAGAATTATATCTTGTTGGAGGAGATGTTTCAGATGTTTTAGTTTCAAAATTAATAACAGAAATTTCTTCTCCCTTTTTTAATGTAGATAAAATTTTTAAATTTTCATTATCTCCACTTTTATCTGATTTTGCATCTGTTTTATCCACATCTTCAATATTTTTTCTTTCTTGAAGTACCTCTAAATAACCAAGTTTTGTACAAACTTTGCCACTCGTCAAAAACTGCTCATTATCAATTGTAACCACTGCAGAAATTTTATTATATTCTGCTGGTGGGTAAAAAATTGCCAGAAATCTTTTTACAATAACTTTATATATTCTCTTTTGAAGCTCGGGAAGTTGTTCGAAATTTTCGTACCCTTGTCCTGTTGGAATAATAGCATAATGGTCTGTTATTTTACTATCATTAACATACTTTGTTTTGGTTAAATCAGTTTTAAACTTTTCCTCTGACATTATTTTTATATATCCTTGAATTTCTTCGTCTTTAAATCCTTTTGCAATACCATTTAGATTCTTAGATATTACCTTTGCAATTGCAGTTGAAAGTACTCTTGCATCAGTTCTTGGATATGTAACAAGTTTCTTCTCATACAAATTTTGTATCACTTCAAGTGTCTCATCAGGTTTTATTTTAAATCTTTTTGTACACTCATTTTGTATCTCCGCCAAATTAAATAAAAGTGGTGCATTTTCTTTTGATTTTGTTTTTTTTACCTCTGTTACAATTGCTTTTTTACCTTCAAACGCAAGTATAAAGTCTTTTGCATCAGATTCTTTTTTGAAACCTGATTCATTATATAGCTTTGGTGATTCAAACATTACAGAGTTTTCACACACCTTCCATTCAGCCTTAAATGATGAATTCTCATCTCCAAACTCCCCAACTATTTTATAATACGGAGTTTTTACAAATCCTCTTATTTCTCTTTCTCTTGAAACTATCATTCCTAAAACACATGTCATAACCCTTCCAACAGAAATAGAAACTCTATCTTCTTCAAGCTCTTTTGCAAGCCTTCTCCCATAAATTATAGAAAGAAGTCTAGAAAAATTTATACCAATCAAATAATCTTCTTTTGCACGCAAATATGCTGAATCTGACAAACTATCATACTCTGATAAGTCTTTTGCCTCACTAATTCCTCTTTTTATTTCTTCCTCAGTTTGCGAATCAATCCAGACTCTTCTTCTATTTGGCTTTTTTATTCCAATCTGTTGTTCAACAAGCCTAAAAATATATTCTCCCTCTCGTCCAGAGTCAGTAGCAACATAAACAGAATCTACATCTTCTCTAGTAAGTAGACTCTGTATAACATTAAACTGTCTTTGAACACTTGGAATAACTTCATATTTGTACTCTTTCGGCATAAAAGGAAGTGTATCCAGTCTCCAAAATTTTAAATTTTCATCATATTTTTCTGGGTAAGACATTGTAACAAGATGTCCAACACACCAAGTTACAATCCAATTTTCCGCCTCTAAATATCCATCTTTTCTTGTTCCATTTATTTTTAAAACTTTTGCAAATTCCATTGCAACTGAAGGCTTTTCTGTAATTAATAAACTTTTTGCCATTTTTTAGCCCCTCTTAATTAAAATACTATAATATCCATTTCTGAAGTAAAGTTTTGATTTCCATACGCATATATTATATACAACTGTGAATCAGGTCCAAGCAAAAATATTGAACTATTATCTACCAAATACATATTGTCGTCTAAATTTCTTGAATAAACTTCATTATATCCTGCACTTGCAATAGCTTTAGATTCGTCATCAGCTTCTTTTACAATTTGTTTTATTTTGCTATTTACTTCATCTTTGTTATATGCCTTTTGTGTTATAACATCACTCAATTTAACTTCTGTATTTGTCAATAAATTATAATTATATGTTTGAACCATTACTCTTTGTGCGTTATCACCTTCTTTTAAAGTAGACTTAATCGCAACAGAAAGTATGTTTCCATTAATATATGCAACATAATCAACAGAATATAATGTTTTCGAATTTGCATCTTTATTCCTTAAAACATCATTTACTTTATTGGCAAAAACAGCTTGTGTTACTTTATTAAACGAATTAGCTACATCTCCTTTAATATTAATAACAGGAATATGTATATTTATTTCATATGTGTCTGTTGTTTCTTCTCTTTCAACTGGATATACGATTTCTTTATTTGCATTAATTCTAACAATAGCTGTTGTATCATATCCATTTAAATTTAATGTATCTGTAAACAAATTATAAAATTCTTTTTTAATTGTTTCTCTATCTTTAACAACTGTTGTATCTCCTATTTTATTAGTATTTTTAGAGTTTCCTTCTATAAATTGCGCATATATACCTGCTATAATTGCAAATACGCAAAATACTGCTATTAATATATATAGTGTTTTTGGTGTTTTCATAATTGCCTCATTTCTGACAAAACTGTCTTTTTTTGATATTCCTATTGTATCATTTGACGCAAACTTTGTAAATGAAAAAAGCTTACATTATAAAATATTCTTATATATTTTATATGTAAGCTTTTTTTATCATTGATTAATTCAAATTAATTTATTGTTCCAAGTATTAACATTACTGTTATTGTTACTGCAAGTGCTACCAGTGT
>CAJMLO010000027.1 GCA_905214245.1 uncultured bacterium | reverse complement strand
GGGCATAAAGCTGGCAAACAAGCCGTTGCGGTCCGCAATAGCTTTGACGGTGCTAAAAAAAAAGTGCATAAAAATGCACTTTTTAATATTTTTGTAATATTTTTGTAATATTTCTGTAATATTACTATGCTGTTATTCCAGATCCTATTGATACAACGACCTTTGTAATTGCAGAAGCACCAAAGATTAGTATTGCACCTACAAGATATGGTATCATTGTTTTTTTGTATTCTGCTTTTTCAGAAGCACTACCCATCATGTATTTAATACCTAATACTAATAGTACTACTACAGCAACTACAACACCTACAGTTGTGATTATACCAATGATTTGGTTACCAATATTTGTAACAGAGCTTTGTGCACCTGTTGCAGTTCCTGTTAATGAGCCTGCAATATCTCCAGCGTTAATTCCTGATGTTTTACCTGATGCCATTACAACATTTGATAACATAACTGTAAGTAGTGTAACCATTAATAATGTGCTAACTATTTTTAATGTTTTATTCATATATATTCCCTCCTTTATTTTTAGCTTTATTTTAAATATCTTTTTTAAAGATAATTTTAAAAACTTATGTAATTAAATTTTTATGCTGTTGGTGCGCTTTGAAGTATTGTAACAACAATTTTCCATATTGTAAATGCTCCAAAAACAACAACACATCCAGCAATATATGCTATTAATGAATTTTTTATATTAGCTTTTTCTTCTACACTTCCTGCCATGAATTTAACTCCAAGGATAATTCCGATAATCACAGCTACTGCAACTCCTATTATCAAAAGTGTATTATATATAAGTTCTGACATGCTCTTCATAGTATCGGTTGAGATAGTTGTACCTGCAGTTGTACTATTTTGTCCATTTTTTACAAAATCGTCAGCTTTTGCAAAAATATCACTTATTGATGATGCATATACATTTGAGCTTAACATTGTCAAAAAAAACATCATCAAAAGTATTATAATTATTATCAATTTATTTTTTTGTATTATCTTCATGTCTCCACCTTCTCCAATTATACATTATTTGCAAGTTTATTGCAATATTTTAATTAATATTAGTTACTATATCTATTATCACAGCTATAAATTGTGATATTGCTACTACCATAATCGCACCAATAAAATATCCTGGAAGCATCTTTTTATATTCTGCCTTTTCTTCAATACTTCCTGTCATGAACTTAATTCCTATTATTGTTAGTATTATTACTGCAATTACTATACCTGTAACTTTGATTGTTCCAATAATTGGATTTACTATATTTGCTATTTTAGTAACATCTGTTTGACTTGGATTTCCTGGTTGAAAATCATTTGGATCTATTGTAGCTTTCGAGATTATTGGTATTATTATCATAAAAGCAATTGTAAATATAGTTATAATAAACATTATAATCTTTTTATTTTTTTTCATTTAAACACCTCATTTATACCATTATAATCTATTTTTTTAAGTTTTTCAACTTTTATTGTGTTTTTTGTTACTATATCATACTTTTCGCCTTTTTTTTATAGTGTAATACAAATTTAATATAATTGTAATATTTTTGTAACAATTTCTACACCTGATTAAAGACTGTAAAGAAATTATCTTTACAGTCTTTAATATATAGGTATGAGATTTTAGTCATCTAAATAACATATTAATTGTTTCTTTGCTTTGGTTGTTTCACTTTTCTTCTTGTGTTCTAAACTTTTTCTCTCTAGTTCAATTTTGTAGTACTCAGCTATTAGTTCATCTAATTCGATACTTATTTTATATGTTATACTATAATCTTCTCCATTTAGAATGCTATTGTTTAGTTTCTCTCTTAATTTACAAATTTCATCATTTAACATAAAAACCACTCTCCTTTTTCGTGTTCTTTTCTTTCGTACATTTTAAAAATACCATATTTTTACACTTTAGTCAATCATTTTTGCTTGATTTTAGTGGTTTTTGCCGTATTTTCGTATTACATTTTTCTACAAAATTCTACATTATTTTTTTACTGTTTGCATTTAACTACAGATAATATCATATTTTCTGTTTTAAATACATTTTTTAACACATCTTCTGTGTACTCTTTTGTAACTTGAAAATATTCTTCAATATAATCAAAACTATTAATTTGTTTCATTTTGTCTGACAAGAACATTCTTGCTATATCTCCGACACTGTTGTATTCTACAACATAATCTCCGTATATTTTTCTCTGTATTCTATTAAAGTGCTCTTCATCTAATCCATCTTGTTTGTATTTTTCAAAAGTTTCCTTTACTTTTTCGTATATCTTTTTAGGATTTGTCGATTGTCCTGAAATTAATACATGTGCGTATTCATCACTAAATTCGTAATCCAAATCAGGTTCTGCTAAAAGATCACCACTTTCATATAGTTCTTTGTATAAATCTGAACTTTTACCTATTGCAATATTTAGTAATATTTCAATTGCAATATGTTTTTTTATAATATTTTCTCTATTTTCTTTTAATTCTTCATTATCTTTATAGCCTATTGCAAAAATTGGCATGCTTACTTCCATTTCGTCTTCTTTATATGGTTTGTTTATTTTGTTTTCTTTTGGTGGATATATTCTTTTTATTTCTCCTTGTGGTTCTTTTTTTACTAATCTTTTCTTTATTTCTTCTAGTAAATCCTCAGGCACAAAGTCTCCGCACACAACCATAGTCATGTTTGACGGATTATAAAATGTGTTGTAGCACTTATATAAAACATCTGGTGTTATTTTGCTTATAGACTCTACAGTTCCGGCTATATCAAGCTTTACAGGGTTATTTTTATACATGCAATCCATTGCATTAATATACATTCTCCAACCTGGATCATCATCATACATTTTTATTTCTTGTGCTATGATTCCCTTTTCTTTTTCAACGTTTTCATCTGTAAAATATGGATGTTGAACATAGTCCATAAGTTCATCTAAGCCTTCATAAAATTTATTTGAACATTCAAACAAATATGCTGTATGGTCATTTGTTGTATATGCATTTGCATCAATTCCAAGTGCCATAAGTACATCTAAACTATTTTTTCCGTTTTCTTGCTCAAACATTTTATGTTCTAAAAAGTGAGCTACACCATCTGGAATATATACTTCTTCACCAGTTTTAGGCATAATAAAATGATTGTCAATAGAACCAAAATGTGTTCCCCACATTATATATTTTTTATTTGTATTTACTTTTGGTATTATAATTACTGTTAAACCATTTTCTAATTTTTCAACATAGGCTTTTTCCTTTATTCTTAAACTCTCTATTATTTTCATATGTTCATCCCTCCTAATCTCTTAAGAAATAAATTGTATTTATTTCTATATTTTTAGCTAGTTCTACAACTTGTTCTTTTGTTTGTTCTTCTATTTTTTTAGCATATTCATCAATTGTAGTAAATTTATCTGATAATTCTTGTCCGTAGTAATAGCTTATTTGTGTGTCTTGTTCTGCAGATATACTTTTAACAGATTCTACTATTAGATTTTTTGCATTTTGTATATCCACTTGTGTAAAATTGCCATTTTTCATGTCTTCTAATTGTTCTTTAATTGTATTTAATGCTTTTTCATAATTTTCTATTTCAATTCCACAACGTATAAATATACTATTTTTTTGTCTTACATAACTCGAAGAAGCTGTATATGCAAGACTTGCTTTTTCTCTTACATTTTGGAACAATTTTGAATTTGCTCCTCCACCAAGTATTGCATTATATACTGATGTTGTAAATTTTGAGCCTTCTTCATTTGAGTTTACTGTTAATCCTATTACTATCTTTCCTTGATTTACTTGCATATGGTCTTCTACTTTATTTTCTTCTTTAATTTCAACTTTTTCATTTTTTTCATTGTTTACAATATAATTTGGTTTTCTATCTATTAATTTTTGTATTTTTTCATTATTTTTTACACATTCTATTGTTTTACTTTCATCAATTTCTCCTGAACAAAAAATATCAATTTTAGATGTATTTATAAGCTCTTTGTAGTATTCATACAAACTTTGAGGTGTAATTTTTTCTAAATCTTCTATATATCCAAATTTATATAATCCATATGGTTTATCTTTAAACATCTCTTCTATGCATCTATCTAAAGAATATCTTGCTTTATTATCAATTTTCGATTCAATTATTTGCTTAACATTTCTTTTTTCTCCATCAATATATTCTGACTTAAATCCACCATTTTCAATAAGTGGATTAAATATTATATCAAATAAAATATCTAAGCATTTTGCTTGTAATTCTTCTTTTTGTGGCAAAAATTCTTCATTAATTGCTTCTAAATAAAACTTGATGATATAATTATCTCCTGTTTTCTCAACGCCACAGTCAAAGCTTGCCCCATACATTTCTTCAAGCTTTTTGCTGATTATTTCTTGCGATTTCATTGTATTTGTACCTCTTCTAAGAACTGCTGTAAGTAAAGCATTCAGTGTTACTGTTTCTCTTTTTAAAGGTGTTGCAATAAAGCATGCATATAAATTTGTCTTAAAATTTTTAGTATTTACTAGATGTAAATTAATTCCTTGTTTTATTGTTTTTGTAACATATTCCATTTTCATCAATCCTTTGTATATATTTGAGTTTTAGGCACTCATAGCCACTTTAATTTATTATAAGTATATTTTGTATAAAATATACTTAATTAACTTTATATATTTTATATCTTCCAATTTCACCTATCTGCTCATATTTTTCCATTATGTGTTCTCTAACTTTTGCTGATTCTTGAAACAATGTATCTTCTTCTTTTAAAATTAATAAATTTGTATTAGTCAAATTATCTATTTCATTTATAAGTCCATCTTCCCCTTTTTTGCCAAGGTTTCCGTAGAATGGCAAATCCATTTTTCCATTATTTCTATTAAGAACATTCATATATAAATTTGAATAATACGAAAGTATTATTGTTTGATTTTCTTGACTATTTATGTATTTAACTATTTCATTTATATCGTCTTTCATTTCGTCATCAATCAACGCTCCATAGTATGCACTATAATAATGATATTTGCTTAATTCTTTTACATATTGTACATTTTGAACTATTGAAAAAATACTTGTACTAATTAGAAATACAATTATTATAAATTTTAAAATGTTATTCATAATTTTACTGTCTGTTAATTCTTCAAGAAATGATTTTTCTAGCAAATAAATTATAGTTATCATTGAAAATAGTATTGCCATATCTACATGATGCTGATTTATTAGTGGATATGCAATTAATAATAATGGAACTGCAAAACTTATTAATAAATATGTATTTTTTCTTACTTCATCTTTTATATTAAACTTTTTATATTTAAGTATAAATATCATAGTCATATACGCTATAAATGTTAAAATCAATTCATATACTGCATTATTATAATATAGGTTCTTTCTTCCAAATTCTTTTATTCCTAAAAATGCATAATTAATAAAATTATATAAATTTCCTTGTGTATATAAGTATATTAAATATACTGCAAAAAGCCCTATAAATATACTAATTGGAATTATCATTTGTTTGATAATAGATTTTATATCTGTCTTATGATTTTTATAGTTTGGAATTGTCTGGATAAGTTTTGCAATTTCATATCCAATCATATAATATATCCCGATATTTTGTTTTGACATGAAAACTAAATAAATAATTATTCCTTGTAGCCAATACGGCTTATTTTCAAGCATTAGTAATATTCCGATAAGACAAAATATAAGTGCAACAATATTATAATTTGTACCTGTCATGATAATGTAAAACATTAAACAATATAGTGCCATAGTATAAAATCCACTTTTAAGCTTACTTAATTTTAACCTTCTAAATAGTTTGTATATCAAGAAATAAAATATTACAAAAATACATGTGTTTAATATTTTACTTGTAAGAAAATTTGCTCCAAAAATTCTAAATACTAGTTCTCCAATATAAAATGTAAGAGGTGTTATTATGACATTTAAATCTTTATAAATTGTGTATCCTTGAAACATTTTGTACATGTTCGAAAAGTTCCATAATTCATCTGATACTTCTAATTTATAGTTAAATGACACAGATGTAATTGCAATTATTATAAAAAGTAGTACAATTAAATTTTCCTTCTTATTTTTCATAAATATCCTTTCATCTTTTGGATTTTTTAATTTAATTTTCTAAATGTAATAAAGAAAATCTCAAAGGAAATAGCAATTGTAGCATTTTACATACAATGAAATTTCTAATTTTCTTGTATGTAAAAAAGACTAAAAACTAGAATTTTTCTAATTTTTAGTCTCTTTTTTTTGCTATTTGTTTAAAATTTTCTTTTTCTAGCTGCCTCTGATTTTTTCTTTCTTTTTACGCTTGGCTTTTCATAATGTTCTCTCTTTCTTACTTCTTGCATAACTCCATTTCTAGCGCATTGTCTTTTAAACCTTTTTAAGGCATCTTCTATATTTCCATTATTAACTTTAATCTCTGACATTTATATTCCCCTCCTTCCAGCGTTACACTCTTAAGTGTGGGATTCTTTAATATGTATTTATATTGAACAGATAATATTATATCTTAAATTGCTATCCCTTGTCAATACTGGAAGGATGTTTTTTCTCCCAATTTTTTCAATTTTTGTTAATTATTCTTCATCATGCACTATTCTATCCTTCAATTCTGCAAGACTTGAGCTATTCCATTTATCAGTCGTTCCAACTAAGTATCCTGCAATTCTTTGAATTTGACTTATATCTTCTCCATCACAAACTGAACAATATTTTACATTTATTTTATTAATTTCAAATCCGCAAGTTTCACATTTGGTCTTTGGGAAATTAACAGCACAATATCCTATATCATATTTATCCATTAAATCTACGACATTTTCAATTGTTTCACTGCTATTTTGTACACCTCTTTTTAATTCAACAACAAAAATATGTCCTCCGAGCATAAACTTATGATATGCTCCTTCAATTTTTGCCTTATGTTCTTGTGAGCATTGATACCAAACTGGAAGATGGTTACTATTCGTATAATATTCTCTGTCTGTTACTCCATCAATTTCTCCATATTTTTCTTTATCATTTCTTGCAAATCTTCCTGATAATCTTTCAGCTGGGCTTCCAAATATGCTAAAATTCAAATCATATTCATCACTATATTTATCTGATAAATCTTTAAGTTTTTTTACAATTTCAATTCCAAGCTTTTGAGCTTCTTCTGATTCTCCATGATGTTTTCCAATTAGAGCTACTAAACATTCTGCAAGTCCAATAAATCCGATGCTTAATGTTCCATGTTTTAAAACTGGCTCAACTTTATCCATTGGCTTTAAATTTTCACTATCTTTCCAAAGTCCTGACATTAATAAAGGAAATTGTTTTTTTATTGCTGTAGCTTGAAAACAATATCTATCATATAATTGTCTAGCTGTTAAATCAGCATAATTTTCTAATTTTCTCATAAAAATGTCTACTACTGTATTTTTATATTCTTCAGTAATAAATTTGTCTGAATTCTTTCCAATATCAAATTTCGTATTTGTTTTTTGTTGTGCTTCTTTGCAAGATTCAATTGCAAGTCTTGGCAAATTTATTGTTGAAAAAGATAAGTTTCCTCTTCCTATTGATGATCTTTCTCCAAATCTATCTTCAAAAACTCTTGTCTCACATCCCATAGTTGCACATTCATATTGATATCTTTTTGAATCACTCTCATTCCATAATTCATTTTGATTAAAACTTGCATCTAAATTAATATAATTTGGATAATATCTTTTTGCACTAACAGAGCATGCATACCTAAACAAATCATAGTTTCTATCTTCTGGCAGATAATTTACGCCCCTTTTCTTTTTCCAAATTTGTACAGGAAAAATTGGAGTTTCGTTATTTCCAATGCCTCTTTCAGTTACAAGTAGAAGCTCTCTTATAACACACCTTCCTTCAGCAGATGTGTCAGTTCCATAATTTATAGAACTAAATATTGCATGATTTCCAACTCTTGAATATATAGTGTTCATATTGCATATAAAAGATTCCATTGCTTGATACACTTTTTTTACTGTATTATTTATTGCCTCTTGAACATATTTTTCATTTCCTTTCAATCCTGTAATATCTTTAACTACATAGTCATATATTTCGTAATTATATAGATCTAGCAAGTCTTTTCCAATAAAATCTCCTATTTTATTTAGCTCTTCTTTAAATGTCATTCTTACATATGGTGCTAAATAAAAATCAAATGCTGGAATAGACTGTCCTCCGTGCATTTCGTTTTGCACAATTTCCATTAAAATGTATGTAAGTATCCCAGCTGTCTCAATTCTTTTAGCAGGTCTTAAAGAACATAAATCAGCTTTAAACCCATATTTAAGAATTTTGTCAAGTGGATATTGAAGATTCGTTAAAGATTTCGTTAAATAATATTCTCTATCTGTGATATGTATATATCCATCTTTATTTGCCTCTGATACATCTTTTGATAAGAGCTCATTATCAACCAAATATTTTGCCTTTTCCGAGCCTAATTCCATCATTATTTCTGATGGTGTTTGAAGCATATCTACTGAATTTCTTTTTATAGTTTCTTCAACAGTTTGTTCAAGGATTTTTCCACCTCTACTAATTACTTTCATAACATTTGCCTCCTTTTCTTAATTATAAGGATTATTACCCCATCACATGTATTTTCGCTAACTTAAAATTTAGTATTATTTAAATTGATTTTTTCTTTCAATTTTTTCTTTCATTTAATCTTATATTAACAATTTAATAATGTCAAATGTGTATAAATTATGTAACTTGGTAATTTATAAGCTCAACATTATTGGAAACAAATTTTTTATTTTTATCTATATTTAAGCTTAAATCTGTACTTAAATATTTTTTATTGTCATCTGCAAAAACTGTAACAACAGGTTTATTTATTTTTTCTTGAAGAAGGATGCATCCAAGTAAATTTGCCCCAGAAGAAATTCCAACTCCTATTCCTAAATCTTTAGCAATTTTACGTGCCATATTAATTGCATCATTATCATTAACTAAGAATATTTTGTCAATTATATTTTTATCTAATAACGCTGGTATAAAATCATCCCCTATACCTTCAATTTTATGCGGACCTATTATTCTATTCTTAGATATTAGTGGCATAGTCTCAGGCTCAACTACAGTAATAGCTATATCCTTATTTATTCTTTTTAATTTTTTTCCAATACCAACAAGCGTACCTCCTGTTCCAACTCCTGAAACAAAACCTCCTATGTCTTCTGGCAATTGATTTATTATTTCCTGACCAGTTGTCTCGTAATGTGCAAGTATATTATCTGTATTTGCAAATTGATTAGCTAAAAATGCACCTTTTTTTATGGCTAAATTTTGTGCTTCTCTTATTGCTCTTTTAAAACCACCTTGCTGTCTTGAAATAAGTGTTACTTCTGCTCCATAATTTTGCATAATTTTTATTCTCTCAATGCTTACCCAATCAGGCATAAAAATATGAACTGGATGTCCGAAAATATGCTCCCAGAGCAGCAAGAGAAATCCCTGTGTTACCACTTGTTGCTTCAACTATTGTACTTTTATCCATTAATCTTCCACTTTTTTTAGCATTTTGAATTATGTAATAAGCAACTCTATCTTTTATACTTCCTGTTAAATTATAGTATTCCAATTTTGAATATATAAAATTTGTTTTACCCTTATATTTGTATTCAATCTTTATCATTGGCGTATTTCCAATATTTTTTAGCATAAATTCATCTCCTTATTATAATTATATTATCTTTTTATAAAAATTATGTTACTGTATATGTATTGAAAATCTAACATTTTTCGTGTATAATAGAAAAAATTAGAAAGGTGAAAGATTATGGAAAAAATTGCTATTATTTCTGATGTTCATGGAAACATAACTGCATTAGAAACTGTTATAAAAGATATAGAAAACAGAGGAATAAGTAAAATATACTGTCTTGGTGACAGTGTTTTAAAAAGTTGCAATTCAGATTTAGTAATAGATTTACTTCGTAAAAAATGTGATGTGGTTTTAAAAGGAAACTGTGATGAAGCAATATGTAAGCCTGGTATTCCCAAAGGAAGATTTTGGACAAGAGACTTAATAGGTGAGGAAAGGGCAAATTATATTTACAATTTGCCTGTATTTTATGAATTTTATATGAGTGGATACTTAATAAGATTATTTCACTCATCACCTTTTGGATTAAATTATTTATTTAATCCAATGTTCTCAAATACAGAGACTATATACTCGGCTACAGAATTACATGATGGATTAAAATTATTTGAAAATACTGACTTTATAGGCAAAACATCAAATGATCCTGTTCCTGATATAGTAGGATATGGACATATTCACACTCCTAATATTTTTAGATTAAAAAATAAAACCATATTTAATCCTGGAAGTGTTGGAATGCCAATAGAAATGTTAAATGATAACATAAATGATAAAACAAATAAATTTTCAACTGTTAGCTCATACATGATACTAGAAGGCAATTTAAACTCAAAAGAATTAGGTGCATTTAGTATCAATTTAGTAAGATTACCATATGATATTGAAAAAGAGGTAAAATTATTAGAAGCCTCTAATCTACCAAGTAAAGAAAGATTAATTAAAGAATTAAAAAGTGCAACTAATTGCCATTAAGGTTTATAGGTACCCTAAAAAACCTAAATATATTTGTACAAGGATTGTTAATTTTTATGAATACAGACGCAGATCTGAAAAAAGTTAATAACATTTTAACTAAATATAATCAAGAACATCTACTTCAATTTTATAATGAACTTACAGATGAACAAAAAGATTTTCTCATACATCAAATATTATCTATAAAATTTGATGAAATACTAAGACTATATGAAAAATCTAAATTTGACGTATATGATAGTACCGAAGAAATTGAGCCAATAAAATATACCATAAAAGAAAATTTGAGTGAGAATCATATTAAAACATATGAAACAATTGGATATGAAACAATTAAAAAAAATGAATTTGGAGTTATCACCCTTGCTGGAGGACAAGGATCAAGACTTGGATTTAAAGGTCCAAAGGGAACATTCAAACTTGATACAAAGCCAAACAAAATCTCTTTGTTTGAAGTATTGTGTAATTATTTAAAAGATATGAATTCAATACTAAATGTTACAATTCCATGGTATATCATGACAAGTACTGAAAATAGTCAAGCAACAATAGAATTTTTTAAATCAGAAAATTATTTTGGATATCCTAAAGAATATATAAAATTTTTTGTTCAAGATAATTTACCTATAATTGATATAAATGGAAAATTAGTTTTAGAAGAAATTTATAAAGTTAAACTTGCATCAAATGGAAATGGGAACTTATTTTCATCATTAAAAAAAGATAATATTATAGATGATATGAAATCAAAAAATTTGAAATGGCTATTTGTTGGCGGAGTTGACAATGTTCTTTTAAACCCTGTAGATCCTATTTTCATCGGATTTACAGTAGCTTCAGGAAATCTAGTTTCATCTAAGACACTATTTAAACAAAATCCAAGTGATAAAGATTGGGTATTTGCAAGAAAAAACAAAAAGCCTGCAATTATAGATTGCGAAAACTTTGTAGATGAATTATCAAAAATAAAAAATGAAAATGGAACATATTTGTATAGAGAAACAAATATGCTTGCACATATTTTTAATATTTCAGCTATTGAAGATATGGCAAATGTTTCAATTCCATATCATAGAGCATTTAGAAAAAGTCCTTTTGTAAACTATGAGGGAATGAAACAAGTTCCTGAAAGTCCAAATATATATAAATTTGAACAATTTGTTTTTGATGCGTTTTCACATTTTGATAACATTTCACTTTTAAGGGTTAATCCAAATGAAGAATTTGCTCCTATAAAAAACTTTAATGGACCACATAACCCAGAAGTAGCTCAAAAAAGATATGAAAAACAAGTTTTAAAAAAACATAAAACCAAAGCGGAATAAATTTCGCTTTGGTTTTAATATACTAGAAAATTTCTAATTTCCTAGTATATTAAAATGCTACAATCGCTATTGCCTTTGAGATTTCCTCCTTTTAGTCGGAAACTCAAATCGGCAAGAACAAAGGGCGACTTACGTCGCTTTGTTCTGTCTTTAATTTTTGGTTTGCTCTTGATTTAATTTTTCATTTTGTTCTTAATTTCTTCTAATGCCTTTGAAAGTTGGTCTGGACAAGATGTTCCTCTCATTCCGCAAGGAATACCCTTTAATTTATTTATAACCTCATCTATATTTCTTCCCTCAACCATAGCACTAACTGCTAAAGTATTGCCAGGACATCCTCCAACTATTTTAACAGATTTTATAATATTTCCATCCATTTCAATTATAATTTCTCTTGAACAAACACCTTCTGGTACATATCTATATTCCATATTATTCACCATAATCTAAATATGATTATTTTTATCCTTTCTAAGAATTTTAAATCTAATTATGCACAAAATTTCATAATAATACAAGGCTTCCTCCACACTTTCCACATCTATATTGATTAATTTTTGAGGCATTAAACCTTTGTCTATATATTTCTTGTCCACAATCTTTACATTTAATTTTATATTTATAGTTTATCACATTTTCTTCATATTGTATATTACTTTTTTCATAATCATCTTTTGGATTTCCAACCCTATTTATATCATATCCCAATTTATCATTAATAAACTGAGCATATTTCTTGAATTCTTCCTTATGATTATTGCAATATGGAATACAATGAATAAGTTCATGAATAATTGTATTCTTTATAATGTCGTCATTCAAATTCATCACCCACTTGCTTACCTCTATATGATGAAGTTCGAATTTTTCATATCTAATAATTTTTTTGTAGCCAATCTTGTCTATTGTTCTATATTTTTCATCAGGACATTCTTGTCTGCAACAACCATATCGTTTACACCTACGTTTACTTAGTGAAATATCAATCTTTCCGATTTGCTTATCATTCATATCTATTCCAATTGAAAAAAGTTCTTGTATACATTCGTAAAATAATTTTTGCAATTTTTCTTCCATATAATTAAAACCTCTACATTCAATTATATCAAATTTTTATTACTTTTCAATGGCATTTTTTACATGATTAATAAAAAATTTATTTTGACTCTTCTCATAAACCTCTATCACATCTATTCTTATGGGAATATTTTTAATTTTATTTTTATATAGATAATACTCAATTGAATTAATAAAGTGTTTCTTTTTATAAAATGTTATAGCGTCAATCGGTCTTCCATAGTTTTCATTTTTTCTTGTCTTTACTTCTATAAAAACAAGAAACTCATTATCCTTTGCAATAATATCAATTTCTCCTTGTCTGCAATAAAAATTTCTCTCTACAATTTCATAACCTTTATTCAAAATAAATTTGCAGGCTATATCTTCTCCTAAATTACCAAGTATTTTTTTCTTATACATTATTTAGGCTCTTACATAATAATTTCCGTGGCATGCTCTTAATATATCCTTGAAGTTCAAGCATAATAAGCTTTTGAGTAACTTCGGCAATTTTCATACCACTTTTTACCGCAAAATATTGAATATTTTGCGGAGTATACGAAATCAATTGGTATATATGCATATATTCATTTGGCACATGTTTTTTTGCTTTTTTCTTCATTGATATATTAGGTTCTTTTTCTATTTCACAATTTATATTCCAATTTTCATATTCCGCAAAAATATCATAGGCAGATGTAACAAGTTTTGCACCTTTTTGAATAAGGTCATTTGTACCTTTTCCTTTTGGATCCTCTAACCCTCGTGGAATGCAGAAAACTTTCTTATTTTGCTGCAAGCCTAGCCTTCCTGTAATTGAACTTCCACTTTTATAGCTAGCTTCAACAACTAAAACACCATCAGAAATTCCACTAATAATTCTGTTTCTTTTAGGAAAATTTTTCATATCTATTTCTGAATCTGGTTCGTATTCTGACACAATACATCCATCACTTTTTAAAATTGAGAAAAATAATTCTTTATTTTCTTCAGGATATATGTGATTTAGCCCACATCCAACAACTGCAATAGTTTTGCCTTCTTCGCCTTTAGAAAATTCATGTGCAACAGAATCGATTCCAAGTGCCAAACCACTAACGACTGTTATACCTTCCTTTGATATTTCTTTAGCAAATTTTTTTGCATATTTCACACCATATTCACTACATTTTCTTGAGCCAACAATTGCGATTGACCTGTTATTTAAAAGTTTTTCATTTCCAATCACATATAACTTATCAGGAGAATTTGAAATATTTTTTAAATTTTTAGGATAATCACTACAATATTTGTCTATTATTTTTATATCCATATATTTTATCACTTCCTGTCTTATTTTTTTCTTTCCGCCTTTCAATTTTTCCAATACTTTTTATCTAAACTTCGATACTGGATAGCCTCTGCAACATGCTCTGTTCCGATATTTTCCTTTTGTTCTAAATCCGCAATTGTTCTTGCAACTTTTAGGATTCTTCCATATGCCCTTGCGGATAAACCCAGTCTATGAAAAGCAAGCTCAAGTATTTTTTTGCTTTCACTATTTAGTTTGCAGTATTGTTCAATTAATTTTGGACTAAGCTGAGAATTTGTATATATTGCATCTTTTTCATATCTTTTTTGTTGTATTTTTCGTGCCAAGTCAACTCTCTTTTTTATTTCAATTGAGCTCTCAATTTTTTCACTACTATCAAGTTTTTGATATTTTACAGGAGTAACCTCAATTTGTATATCAATCCTGTCTAAAAGCGGACCACTAATCTTGTCCATATATTTAGAAATGGCTTGAGAAGAGCAGGTACATTCCTTGTCTAGTGAACCATAAAAACCACAAGGACATGGATTCATAGAAGCAACAAACATGAAATTACAAGGATATGTCAAAACAGCATTGACTCTACTTATTGTCACAACTCTGTCTTCCAAAGGTCCTCTTAAAACTTCCAATGTATTTTTATTAAATTCTGGTAGTTCATCTAGAAAAAGTACTCCATTATGTGCAAGACTAATTTCTCCTGGTTTGGGTATTTTGCCTCCTCCAATCATAGAAACTCCAGATACTGTATGATGTGGAGCACGAAACGGCCTTGTAATTACAAAATCTGAATTCTTATCAAGTTCTCCAGCAACACTATGTATCTTTGTTGTCTCGAGGGCTTCTTCAAAAGTTAAATTTGGAAGAATACTTGGAATTCTTCTTGCAAGCATCGTTTTTCCCGAACCGGGGCGTACCGAATAAGGAGACAATTATGACCTCCTGCTGCTGCAATCTCCAATGCTCTTTTTATATTCTCCTGTCCCTTGACTTCACTAAAGTCAAAGGGATATGAATTACTATTTTCAAACAATTTTTCTTTACCAATCGATGTTGGCATAATATTTTTCTTTTTATTGATATATTCAATTACATCCTGCAAATTTCTAGCACCAATAACCGTTAGTCCAGAAACAACTCCTGCTTCATTTGCATTAGCCTCTGGCAGTATAATCTTTTTAATTCCAAGCCTTTTAGCTTCTATACACATAGGAAGAATTCCACTAACTTTGTTAAGCTTACCATCAAGAGAAAGCTCTCCTACAAAAATTGTATCATTATCTTCATTTGTAAGATTTAATTCTCCTGAGCACATCAAAATTCCAACGGCAATTGGAAGATCAAAAAAAGATCCTTCTTTCTTTATATCTGCTGGTGCTAAATTAACAACAATTTTTCTACTTTGAATATCATATCCTGTATTTTTTATAGCAGTTCTTACCCTTTCTTTAGACTCCTTAACAGAAAGATCCGGAAGCCCAACTACATCCCAGCATGGAATACCCGCAGAAACATCCACTTGAACCTCAACTAAATAACCGTCAAGCCCAAGTAATGACATACTTTTTACAATAGATAACACTTTTATTTACCTCACATGAAAATTTAAAGAATTAATGAACAAAGTTACATTATGTTGCACTTTATTCTTGTAAGAATTTTTTATGAAAAGAAAAATTTTGAACTATATTAAATGATTATAGATTTTAATATAATATAAATTATATTTATAATAAAACATGTGTATCTCAAATTAACCTAGCATTTTTAAAATTTTTCAACAATTAAATTATATATATCATCTTTTACATTTTTTTTAAATTTAAAATTTGAAAATTTTATATAAATCGTATTTTAAAATTTTTGATTTTATTATTAATTTCTACAAATTATCACATAT
>CAJMLO010000026.1 GCA_905214245.1 uncultured bacterium | reverse complement strand
TTAAATCTACATCATCTCTTATTTTTAACATATCTATTCTCCTCCTAATAATTCTAAATTTTCATGTACATTTCCTATTACTTTTAAAGTATCTATATTTACTGTATATATTAAAAACCATTCTTCATTATCTATATCTTTTATTTTTTTGCCTTCAATTTCAAAAGGTTTTATATAAAAAGCTCCATTTATAAATTCAATTGTTCCTCTTCCAACTTTTGTATCAAAATTTCCATTAAATACATCATAAGAAAACTCTATTATATCTTCCTCATATATTTCTTTTCCGTCTTCATCGTGTAATCCGAGTGAATTGTCCTACTGTTTCGGCTTTTACTTTAAAATTATAATAATCGCTTTCTCGTATCCAAGTACTTTGGGTACTTTTTATTAAGTTTCCATATATCCATCCCTTATCAAAGCTTAATCCTCTAAACTTTATTTCTCTATTCATCTTCTCCTCCTACTTTATAGCAATTAGCCATATATTGTTCTTTTGTTAGTATTGTTTTTATATCTTTATTTTTTAGAAAGCCTGTAAATTCTTCAAATTCGCTACTCCATTCTACATACAATTTGTTATCTTCTATATGCAAAATTTCCATTTCATTCACAAAATCCCCAACTTCTATTAAGTCTATTAGTTGTTTACTGTGTTTTACTATATTTTCTAAGTGTGTTCCTACACAATTGCATTCATCTATATACATTCCATTTTCACAACACCATATACAAAGACCTGCATTAAATCTTTCGACCTTGTCAATTATACCATTTTTGGTTCTCACATATTCTCCTATTTCTATTTTATCTTCCATATATGCCTCATATTCTTCAATATCACTTATACCAAGATAATCTAACATACTTGTATAACATTCTTTACATATATTACAAAGTTTTCTTGGCGATTTACCATCTTTTGCAACCGATATAGTTATTCTGTCTAAAGTAAAGTTTCCACACCTTACGCAAAATTTCTTATTTGAACTTTGTACATTAAACATAAATTGTTCAAACTCCTTTTTGCTCATATTCTTTATATCTTCAAAATTCATTTTAATTTCTCCTAACTCTTTACTTAATTATTTTTAATTCCAAATCTGGATACTTCTTTTCAAATATCTTATGTTTTAATTTAAATACATCTGTTTGTATTCCTTTTACATCTTCAACTATTGTTTTACCATTTTCTATGTACTTAAAATCCGCTATGTATTCTATCTTTCTAAATGTTTTACCATTCTTTTTAAAACTATCTTGCAGTAAAAATCGTGGTTGTAATTCTAAATTGCTTATTTCTCCTGCTCTCAATAATAGCTTTAGTTCTTTATATCTTCTGCTTTCTTGAATACTATCAAAGATATAATCATCTACTATTACTTTTTTGTTTCTGTATTTGTTCATCTTTTGCCTCCACACATTTTAGGTTCGTTATCCTTCTTGGCTTATAACTCCTATTCTCTTTGTTTTTCTCTAATGTCCTCAAATTCTTTAAAACGACTATTATATCTCCAACTATTAATTTATTGTTATACTTGTCTGTAAATCCCTTTAATGTCATTACCTTGTCTAGCTCATCTTTATATACTCTACGTTCTTTTAAAACCTTTTTTAGTGTTTTAGCTACTTTTGTCATCTCTACAGCATTGAAGTTTGCTAGTTCTAATTCATGCAATAAATCATTTCTTGCACATTCTGTCTCTTTGATTTGCTCTTCTAAAGTTACTTTTAACTCGTTTATATTTTCAAAAAAACTCTTCATTTCAATTAAAAATTCTTCTGTTGTCACTTTCTCTTCCTTAGCTCCTCTCTGATTAGTTGTTCCCAATTTACTTGATTAGCTTCAAAATCTTTACATCTGTATTTGCTCTGAAAATTCTCATCTTCTAACCTCAAACAGCCTATGCAATATTTACAAATACCTCTCATGTCTTTTAATTGTTGCATAAAGCCCTCCTAATCAATTCGTGGTATATGTTGCATATTAATTGCAATATATCCTTTTTCTGTTCTCTCATATACTGCTACTGTTTTACCTGTGTACTCACATTTCTTTTTACCAATCGCTCTTACATATCCCATTCTTTCCAGTTCTGTTAGTCTAGGTGCTGTGTAATTCCTTTCTGTACTTGGTATAAATCCTAACTCAAATAGTTCTACAGCTAGCTCTTTTGCTGTTTTAGGCTTATCTAATCTATTCAATATCTGTATGTATCTTATCTTTGCCTTATCTTGTATGTCATCAAATGACATTTGCCTTGTTTGTTTTGTTATTGTATTCATTTGTGTATCACTCTCCTATCTGTTTTACTCTCATTCTGTCTGCAAGTTGTCTTGTAAAGTCTTGCATATGCTGAGGTAATAATCTTTGTTCTTGTTCTCTCTTAACTAATCCCTCATATTGCTTGAAAAAATTACTTCTAACTACATCCATGTTGAAATCTGTATTTGAAGAATATGCTCTTAATTGTGAAATACTGCCTAAAAATTTTTTGCAAGTATCACTATGTGAATCGAACTCTTCTTGTGTCATGTAGTTTCCATTACAAATCATGTTGTAACATTCATCCCAATCTGTTAACGCATTATTTTTGACTGGATTCACTATTTCAATTGCATTTTTTCTTATTTCATGTATTGTTGGAGGGTATGGACTTTCTATTATTGTCTTTTTCACTGCTTGTAATATTAGCTTATAATCTAAATCTCCCAAACACTCTTGCCATGTATTTAACATCATCTCTTTTTGTACTTGAGATTTATTAGCAATGCTTTCATAGTTACCAGCTAAAAGTGTTATTATCTGCACCATTTCGCTCTTCTTCATCTTTTGCCTCCTTCCATAGATCCCTAAAGCCATCTAATTTGTCTTTTTTCGCCTGATTATATTTGCCTTCTAGTATTGCCGTTGCCTTATCAGTTCTCATAATAAAATCAAAATCAGCTTTCCAGTTTCTATCGTTATTTCCTATTAGGAACTCACTAACATTTGCTATTTTACATATTTCTTCAAATTGTTCTATTGAAAATTCCTTAATAAAATTATCAATAGATTTATTTCTCTTTTCTGTTAATTTCTGAACTTGTGGCAAATTCGTGCAATAGGCATTATAAATCTCAACTATTCTTTTTCTATTATCTTCTTTTCTATTCTTATTATCTTCTATTCTTTTCTTATTCTTATTAGGGACGATAAGTCGACGATTATTCGTCGAACGTTCGTCGAATAATAACTGCATTATATTTTCATCATATTCTGGTATCTTACTCTGACTTGGTCTATCTATTTTTTGGAATGTATCCCAACTTAAAAGGCTATAATAACTGCTTCCGTTATAAGAATATAGAACTACGGACATATTAGAGCTTATCTCTGATAAGGTTTTATCTATATCGGCACTTCTTATATCTTCCTCATAAGGGAATAATGTAGACTTTAAATATATAGGATTACATCTTCCTCTACCTTCGTCATCAGCAAGAGAGAATAAACCGATAAATACAATTTTGGCTAAAGTTGACAATCTTCCAAAATCTTCACTCTGCCATATGCTAGGATCTATCATTCTCTTTCTTGCCATTTACCTTTCTCCTTTCGTAAGATAACAGGACTAGTTTGTTGTCTAGCCCTGTTGTTTAATCAAATAATTTCTACCAAATATCTGCACAAAGTTTTCTGTTTTATAGTACTTTTTGAACTCTTTTTGTGCAACTTTATGTAATTTATCTTGTAAAGTTTTATCATTTGTCACTATTTCGTGACATTTTCTACAAATTGGTATTACTAATCCATATTTCATACTAACTTGTCTATTTTTACCTTCTATTAATTCGTGAAGGTCATCTTTTGGAATATTCTTTATTCCATTTTTAGTGCATAAATAGCAATGGTCTAAATCTTTCGTTATTATGCTAAATCTATTTTTTTCTAATTTTGCTAGCTTCTTGCTTTTCTTTTTTATTTGTCCACTTTCTGTCCTTTTCTGTCCGCTTTTCTGTCTTATTTTTTGGTACTGGATTAAAAGAATTACTTAAATCTGTTACTATCATCTTAACCTCCAAAACCTGCTCTCGGATTTCCATATTCTCTGCTATATTGATTCTCCAGTTCTCGGATTTTTAATTTATAGAAGTTGATTCCTTCTTCTGCACTTCTAACTAATCCCTCTGCTATATCTCGGCTTAATCTTAATTTGGCAATATGTTCTTCTCCTCTTGCTATATCTGCTAAATGGGTTACTGCTTGTCCTTCTGCTCGAAGCCTTACTAATTCTTTCGATAATGTTACTCTATATTCGTACTCTTTTTTTGCATAATCTTTCTGGTATTCCTTATAATTGCTTAACGTCTTTTGCAAATCTTCCATTGCTTGTTCTATATCATTCCACATAATTAACTCCTAAAATGGTAAATCATCTTTCGTGCTTAAATCATTGTCTGCTTTAACTTCTTTTACATTGTTTTCATATTCCATTACAAATTTCTCCAAATTTGTTTTTGTATAATTATCTGCTTTCTTTATTCTCTCCTGTATCCAATTAGGTATTCTGATCCAATTTACATATGTTGCTTCATCTTCTATATCAAAATAATATGTATCACTTAATTGTTCTATTTCTGTTCCTTTTGGCAATGACATTATTCCTGCTATATTATTGTATTGTTTTCCATTCTTTTCTTCCAAAATAATTTGTAGCTGACATGGTTTATTTAATATATTTAATAAATTAAATCCCTTTAATTCTTCATCTGTAAAGACTTTACCTCTCCATGACTGTAAATCTTTTCTTAATGTGCTCTTTTCATTTAAACTAAAACTATATTCCTTCGACATCGTCCTTGGAATCATTTCTCCATTTACTTCTATTTCCTCTCCTTTTATTGTCCATATCATCATAAATTTTCTTTGTGTCTTCTGAAATTTCTCACTCGTTTGTAATCCCAAATCTATAATTGCACTAGATATTGCTGGATATACTCCTCCTTCAAGTTTTGGTATTACTTGTCCTCCATTATCACTTGCTATCATACTCATAATTAATTTTCCTCCTTATTCTCTAAACTCTTACCTCTATTTAGTTCTAATCTTCTTTCAAACTCTTCCTTCAATTCTTTATCTTGTATGTATAAATTGTTTTTCTGTTTATCTAAAATTACTCTTTCATAAACTAATTGCTCGAAACTGTACTTTTTTATTACTTCACTATATTTTTGTTCATCCATTAGATTGCCTCCCTTAAATATTCTTGTTCTCTTGTACATTCTTCTTTCCTATATTCTTCTTGTAATTTCTCATCTACTTCCTGCATTTCAGCTTCTGCTTCATACTTTATTTCTTGTAACTGTTCTATATAATTTTTATCTGATATTTCATCTATAAGAATATCCAAGCTTGATATAATATTATCTAACTCATCATATTTATCTTGATAATCCATTTGACATTCCTTTCTTAATATGTTAAAATAAACATATACTTTTTGATAAATTTTTATTTATTAGAACTATTTGTTTGATTGGCTTCTTCAAATAGTTCTTTTATTTCGTCGAATTTTTCTGTAAAAATTTTGTCAGCTTTTAATATTCTTTTTATTTTATTTACTATTTTGTTTTGTTCATCAATTATTGCATCTCTGTTTTTTATCATAGCTTTTTGATTTAATATTAATCTTTCTTTTTTGTTTAGCTCGTTGACAAACATATAACTTGCTGTTGCTATTCCTACAAAGATACCAAACATTGTTATTACTACATATTCCATATTCTCACCCCTTTCTCAATTCTTTTAAATTTAATTTCATTTTCGTTAATGTTATAATGTGCCATATATAGCTTTTATCTAATTTATCCATTGTACTTCTCTCCCTCTTATAAAATAATGTTGCATATACATTGTGCTAACCCACAAAATGCAAGTGGTACTGCAAAGAATAAAAATGTTCCCGCTAGATTACATACTGCTTGTCCTACTTTACAGTAAAAATTTCTTTCTCTTTTACTCATTTGTTTTTCCTCCCTTCTCAAGATTTTCATGTATTGTCATTGCTATCCATCTTGCCATGTCTTCAATAAATTCTTCCACTTTTGCCTCCTTTTGTTTATCTTACGATTAATTTTTTAAGTTCTTAAAACGTAGTTTTAAGTTGTCAAGTATTTTATTAAAGATTTTTAGTTTTCTTTTAGTGAACTTTTAGGATAAAAAAATTTCATCCGTATTAGCCATAGGAAAATATTTCTTAAAATCTCTTATTTTTTGAACGCTTGGATTTTTAGCTCCACATTCTATTTGTTTATAAAAAGACAATGTTATTCCCCATATTTTAGCCATCTCTTTTTGTGTTTTATTTATAGATATTCTATATTTTCTAAGGTTTTCTCTTGCCATTTATTTTTTTCCTCCTCTCTTTAAGTTCACTCATAGTATATTATACTTAAAGTGAACTGTCAATACTTTTTTTAAAAAAATTTTTTATTTCTTTTGTAAGCCTTGATACTCTAAGTAAACTTTTTTTCATTTTCCCTTGTGTAGTGCACTCATAGTGTGCTATAATATTTGTGTTAGGAGGTTCTATTATGAACAGAATAAAATTTTTAAGAGAAGAATTAAATATGACTCAACAAGAATTAGCTGACAAATTAGAAGGCGCTAAAAGTACCATTGCTATGTACGAAAAAGGTGATAGAAAACCAAGTTTAGAAGTTCTTGTAAAATTATCTGAAATATTTAATTGTAGTATAGATTACATATTAGGCAAATCAGATATACGCAACCCAGAGAAACAAGAAGAAGATCCATTAGGACTTGCCAAAATAGGATTTAATATGAAGGATTATAATCCACCAACAGAAACGCAAAAAGAACAAATTAAAAGTTTGATAGAAGTTATTATGAAGGATAATAAGAAGGATAAGAGTGATAAATAAATGAAAGAACCAATTGTCGAAACTAAAGCTGAGGTTAAATTAGATTTAACGTCAACTGTTGAATCTGCATATAATGATGCACTAAAAAAACCTGCTAAGAGTTCAAGTGATATTGTCACCACTTTTATAGACTTTATTCATAATACATTATTATATCCCATGCAAAAGTATAATTTATATGCTAAAGACAAATTGCAAAGATACGTTATGACTCTTGAAGAAAGAGTTCAGCAAATTCCGATGGAAAATTTAGTCTCACCTAAAGTTAATATTTTAGGTCCTACTATGGAAGGATTAAAATATAACCTAGATGAAGAACATATAAAAGAAATGTTTACTAATATCTTATTATCTGATATGGATAACAGAAAACAAAATAGAGTTTTGCCTTCATATATTGAAATTGTAAAACAACTTTCAAAAGAAGATGCAGAATTTTTAACAAACTTGAAAAAATTTAATGGAAGGTTTTGTTCTATTTCGCTTGAGTTAGAAGAACAAAATACAGAGGGTAGCATACCATTAAACCAATATATTATTTACAATTATAAATATAACGAATTTTCTAAAACTACTTCTTTTGGTATGTCCAAGTTGGATTCATTGGTAACAGACACACTCAAGATGCACAGACTTATAGAACAAAACTATGAAAAATATTATACGTCTTCTTTAGCAAATAAAGAATACAATTCTCTATTTGATTGTGTTAAATCTAATTATAAACTACAAGAAGGGCAAAAATTAACTTACTCTAAAGGTATTGTTAGACTTACAAGTTTCGGAAAGAATTTCATTGATATATGTCTTTCTTAATTTGATTTACATCTGTCTTTATTTTAGCAATTTCATCTAATGCTTTGCATATATATTCTTGATGTATATCAAACCCTTTGCTATTATTTTCTTCAAGTTTAAGACATTGATAACATGTAATTTTATACGTTATCAAACAACATATAGCAGTGAAAATTATATATAATATCCACATATTTAACCACCTCTCTGTTTATATTATATACTTTTTTATATATTTTGTACATAGGAGAAAAAACAAATGAACTTGAATAATTTATATGATCTAGCTGAAAAAGAAAAAATAAAAATATATGATTGGCACATAGAAGATGCCTATGGTGCTTTTATTAATATTGATAAAATAAATGCTATTGCTTTAAATTATAATAAAATTGGAACTTATGTGGAAGAAAAATGTGTCCTTGCTGAAGAAATAGGTCATTATTATTACGATGCAACATATTCGCCATACTGTCAAGATATGCAACTTATAACAAAACAAGAACGAAAAGCTAAAAAATTTGCGTACAATGTTCTTGTTCCTTTTGAGAATTTGCGTAAAGCGATTTTATCTGGAAAGACAAGTATTTTATCATTAGCCGAATATTTTGATGTTACAGCTCAATTTATGAGCAATTGCATTGCACTTTATTTAGAAAAATACGGATATATTGTGACAAAAGAAGAAATGCTACAAGTTAGCATTTAATTTTCACGCCATTATACGAAAGGATGTTTTTTATGTTGGGTTATGGTTATTGTAGATATTCATCAGATATGCAAGATGAGAAATCTATTGAACAACAAAAAATGGAGATTAATGAATATGCTCAGAAGAATGATATTGAAGTAGTCACTTTCTATTGTGATGAAGCTAAATCTGGAACTAAGGATAATCGAGATAGTTTTCAAAATATGATTTCTGATGCATCAAAAAATAAAAACATTGAGTGCGTATTGGTTTGGAAAACTGATAGATTTGCAAGAAATGTGCAGGATAGTTTGTACTATAGGAATAAATTGAAGAAAAACGGCACAAAACTAATATCCATTACTCAACCAATTGATGATAGCACACCAGAAGGTCAATTAATGGCTACTCTTCTTGCTGGTATGGATGAATATTATTCTCAAAATTTAGCTTCTAACGTAAAAAGAGCTCAGAAATTAAAAGCACAAAACTGTGAATTTCAGGGTGGTATTCCACCGTTAGGATACAAAATTGTGGATAAACACTATGAAATTGATGAAAAAGAAGCTATTATAGTTAAAAAAATTTTTGAAAAGTATTTAGATGGTTATAGTCTAATTGATATTGCTCAATATTTAAATAACATTGGATATAAAACTAAAAAAGGAAAAGCTTTCGGTAAAAATTCAATATACGATATATTAGGCAATATTAAATATACTGGCACTTATATATATAATAAAGCATACAAACATAATAGTCATATTTTAAGAAATGATGCTTTTATATTTAATGATGCTATTCCATCAATAATTTCTGTGGAGGATTTTAATATGGTACAACAAAAAAGAAAAACAAAAAAATCTGGTGAAGCTAGTTCAAAAAACTTATATTTATTAAGTGGTCTTATAACTTGTGGAAAATGTGGCGGAACTTATACTGGATCTACAAGTGTAAAAGAAAAAAATGGCAATGTCTATAAAACTGGATATTATAAATGTTCAAATAGAAATAAATTAACTAAGTGTGATATGCCTATTATTAAACAAGCAGAAATAGAAGATATTGTTATTAAACTGCTAACAGATAAATTACTAAATTCTGCCGATATTGATAATGTTGTTAATAAAGTACAATTAGAGTATGAGAAAATGTATAATGATAGCTTTGATGAAATTAAACACATTGAAACAGAAATTGATAATATATCAAAGCAAATAGATAATATTACTGACGCTATTGCAAATGGTATTTCTTCAATTTCTTTATCTTCTAAACTTGCAGGATTAGAAAATCAAAAAGAATTATTGGAAGATAAACTATTATTTAATAAAAGTATAAATCATATAAAAGTAGATGCTACATACATAAAAGAATTATTAAGAAAAGATGTATTAAAACTTTCAAAAGATGTTCCAGCAAAAGAAATTATTAAAAAATGGGTTAAAAAAATAGAAGTCCATGACAATGAAATTATCATAAACTTCTCATTTGGTACAAATTCGGTACCTTGTATGGTAGCGAGAGGGAGATTCGAACTCTCGACCCACTGGGTATGAACCAGTTGCTCTAGCCAACTGAGCTACCTCGCCATGTCAAAAACAAAATGCAATTCATATTATAACTATAAAATTGCATTTTGTCAATAGTTATTTTTAATCTATTATTTCTTTTTCGTCCTTTGTCATTTCTTTTTCTTTTACAACAACTTCTTTTTTGCTTAATTGACTTTGTTGTACTTTTGTTTCTTCCTTAAAGCTCTGTTTTTTATCCTTTGCACTAACCTTTTCTTTTTGTCCAAAAAGTTGTGTATATTCTTTATCTGTTTCTATATCAGACTTTTTTAATTCTGCTGTTAAAACAGTAGCTTCATCATCTATTGTATATTCATTTCCATTTGCCCACGCCCATAAGTTTATTAGGGGTAGCTTTGCAAATAAACTTGCCATTTCTTTCACTTTCCTTTCATTCTTGGCAACCAATTGCCACTAACAATATTTATTTTACCATATAATGCAAGAAAAATCAAGCTAATTGCTTGATTTTCTCGCATTTTAAGCTTTCAAAGTGCTTATGCATATAAAATTTAAATGATAAATATTTTAAACTATTGTCTATCCCATATAATCTCTTAGCTTCTTTGAACGTGATGGATGTCTTAATTTTCTTAATGCTTTTGCTTCTATTTGTCTAATTCTTTCTCTTGTAACTTGAAATTCTTTTCCAACTTCTTCAAGAGTTCTTGCCTTGCCATCTTCTAATCCAAATCTTAGTTTTAATACTTTTGCTTCTCTTGGAGTTAAAGTACTCATAACTTCTTCAAGTTGCTCTCTAAGTAGTGTATATGCTGCTGAATCTTGTGGTGCTGGGCTATCATCATCAGGAATAAAATCACCTAAGTGACTATCATCTTCTTCTCCAATAGGTGTCTCTAAAGATACAGGGTCCTGAGCAATTTTTTGAATTTCCATAACTTTTTCTACAGGAATTTCCATTTCTTTTGCTATTTCTTCTGGGGTTGGTTCACGTCCTAATTGTTGTAATAAGTGTCTTGATGTACGTATTAATTTATTTATTGTTTCAACCATATGAACTGGTATTCTTATTGTTCTTGCTTGGTCAGCAATAGCTCTTGTTATAGCTTGTCTAATCCACCATGTTGCATATGTGCTAAATTTAAATCCTTTATGATAATCAAATTTTTCAACAGCTTTTATTAGTCCCATATTTCCTTCTTGGATTAAGTCTAAAAATAGCATGCCTCTTCCAACATATTTTTTTGCAATACTTACAACAAGTCTTAGATTTGATTCAGCAAGCTTTTGTGCTGCTGCTTCATCTCCATCTAATATTCTTTGTGCTAAGTCAAGTTCCTCTTCGTAAGTAAGTAATGGTATTTTTCCAATTTCTCTTAAATACATTCTTACTGGATCGTCAACACTTACACCTTCTACGTTTGTTACATCTAAGTCATCAAGTTTAATTTCTTCAACGTCTTTCAAATCTTCTATATTAGGCTCGTCCATATCCTCATTTAAAATGTCAACACCCAAATCTTCAAATGCATCAAATACTTTGTCTATTTCTTCAGAATTTGTGTTTTCAAGTTCAGAAGCAAGTTCGCCATATGTCATTTTACCATTTTCTTTAGCTTTTTCAATAATCTTCTTTACTTTTTCATCTTCATTAACTTCTTTTTCCTCTTTTTTTGATGTAGATTTTTTTGTAGAAGCCTTAGCTATTTCTTTTTTTAGTTCAGCTTTTTCTTTTTCAATCTTTTCTTTTTTACTTGTTTTCTTTACTTCTGCATCTAAATTTTCATCTTTTTCTATATTGCTCATTTTCAATTTACCCCCTACTTTATTTTTGCCAATTTCAAGATAATATCATTTAATTCTTTTTCTAGATTCGTTATTTCCTCATTTGATAATTCACTTGTATTCTCAAGTTTTCTTATTATTTCATTTCTTCTTGCTGTCAATTTTTCTTTTATATATATACTAATCATGTCATCAATTGCTTTATTTACATCTGTTATCTCAAAATCAGAAGCCATAATTCCAGATAAATAATTTATTATTTCATCATCTTCAAATGAATTTAAAATATCTGTATTAATATTTCCCTTTTCTAATTCTTCATACAATTTATTTATAATTTGCTTATTTTTTTCAAGTTGAATAAGGTCAATTGATATTACATCCTTTATTTTTTTGAAGCTTTCTTGAGGATAATTTAATAAAATGTATATAAGCATTTTTTCTCTTTTTAGTGTTGCTTCATCAATTTTCTTTTCTTCTATATTTTCTTTTCTTACATAATTGCTAACAGGTCTTTCTAAAACTTTTGTATCTTTATTTTTAGAATATGTTAATTTATTTACTTCTGAATAAATTGCCTCTTTTGATATTCCATATTCCATAGATATTTTTTCAATGTAAATTTCTTTTTCTATATTATTATCAACACTTGATAATATTTTTGCAATTTGATTTAAAAATTTTATTTTATCATTTACATTTTCAATATTTAGACCTTGTTTTAAATTTTTTACCTTAAATTCAACTAATGAAATACTATTATCTACACATTTCAAAAATCTCTCTGGGCCATATTTTCTAATAAATTCATCAGGATCTTTTGCTCCATATATTTGAAGAATTCTCATGTCACATCCCATATTTTGCAAAATTTCAAGTCCTCTCATTGTTGCTGCCTGTCCTGCTCCATCTGCATCATATCCAATTATTACTTGTTCACAGCTCTTTCTAAGAAGCCACCCTTGTCTTTCTGTTAGAGCTGTTCCAAGAGATGCAACAACATTGGTTATTCCTCTTTGATATAAAGAAATAGCATCCATATATCCTTCAACAATAATTATCCTTTTAGTGTCACCTTTTTTAGCAACATTAAGTCCAAATAAATGCCTACCCTTGCTATACACAATATTTTCTGGAGAGTTTATGTATTTTGGTTTGCTATCATCTAAAACTCTACCACCAAAAGCAATAACTCTACCTTGTACATCTTGGATAGGAAACATTAATCGTCCTCTAAATCTGTCTATAAATTTTCCATTTTCATTTTTATTAACTAGGCTTGAAGCAAGTATTTCTTCTTCTGAAAAACCTTTTGATTTTAATAACTGATACAATTCATCAAATTTTCCTGAATATCCTATTAAAAAAGACTGTAATGTCTTATTGTTTAATTCTCTCTTTTTTATATATTCCTGTGCAAGTTTTGATGTAGGTTTATATAAGTTTTCATGGTAAAACCTAGCTGCTTCTTCATTAATTTTGTAAACTTTTGCCTTTAAGTTTGCAATTTTTTCTTCTTGTGGACTGTTACTTAATGTTGGAAGTGGAATATTTGCTCTATTTGCAAGCATTTCCAGTGTATCTTTAAAATTAAGATTTTCAATTTTACTTACAAAGTGTATAACATTGCCTCCCACTCCGCATCCGAAACAATGAAAGATTTGTTTATCTGGAGAAACTGAAAAAGAAGGTGATTTTTCTTTATGAAATGGACATAATCCGAAAAAATTTCTTCCACTTCTTTTTAAGACAACATATTGTGATATAACATCAACTATATCATTATTTGTTCTTATTTCTTCAATTAAATTTTCACTATATCTTACCAATTCCTTCATACCTTTCTTTCACATATTATTTTATTCGACATAAAGTCTTTAAATCCTTCTTACTAATTGACAATATAATTCAAATTGCTATATCAGTTTTTCAAAACAACAGTTCAGTTTTTAATACATAGAAAAAGTTAGAAATACTTGATTCAGTAAATCTAACTTTATTACTTTTTTATTCATTTGTTCCATCAAATGGTATAAATTTGCTAACAATATTTTGATTAACATTTATATTATTCTCATGTGGTAATTTATATTCATCAAAAGAAACACTTATTTTATTATCAATTAATTTTTCAACTTCTTCTTGTGATGCATGCTCTGCAAGAACAAGTTCACTAACCAATATTTGCTTAGCATTAGAAAGCATCTTCTTTTCCCCTGTTGATAATCCTTTTTCTTTTTGTTTGAAGCTTAAATTTCTAACTACATCAGCTACTTCATATATATCTCCACTTTTCATCTTATCCATGTTATCTCTGTATCTCTTATTCCAATTTTGTGACATTTCTGTCTCATTTTCTCCAAGTACAGTCATTACTTTTGAAGCTTCTTCTTTTCCTATTATATTTCTAACACCAACTTGTTCAGCTTTACTTGTTGGTATCATTACTTTTACTTCTCCTGGCATCTTTATAATATAATAAGCTTGTTTTTCTCCTAATATGTCTTTTTCTTCTATGCTATCGATTGTGCCTGCACCATGCATAGGATATACGATTTTATCTCCGATATTAAACATTTAGGTCCTCCTTTCTAATTAGCAAAAATTATATATGAAGTTAAGAAAGGTTTTCTTAAATCTCTTCTCAAACTACATTTCTATTATACTACAAAAAATGGTAAAAGTCAAAACTTTTACCATTTATTTTTCCGTATTTTTTTGTCTAAATTACAGCAATACCAAGCATTATATTTATTTTTAAAATTTTTATTTACTTGTAGAACCAAATCCTCCTACTCTTTCTCCTTCTGCACTATCATTATCAATTGCAAAGAATTTTTGGAAGATTCCTTGTCCTATTGCCTCACCTTTTTTTATGACTACATCCTCTTCTTTTATATTATAAAATGCAAACATAATATGTCCGTCATTATCTGGATTTTCATAGTAGTCTTTATCTATAATTCCAACACTATTTGCAAGTATCAATCCTTTCTTTTTTGGATTAGAACTTCTATTGTATAATGCTAAAAATTCATCATCTTGCATATATGCTTTTATTCCTGTTTTTATAAGTGTTGGTGCCATTCCCTTTTTAAATGATGGAATAACTGTATCTTCTGCAGCTTCAATATCATATCCTGCAGAATATGTTGTTTTTCTTACTGGTAGATTAATTTGTTTATCTTCAAATCCTTTTGCTATTTCAAATCCTCTAACTTTTTCCATTACATTTCCTCCTCGTTTTTTTATTCATACGGTATTCTATCACACATTTAATAAATGTCAATTGTTTTCCAATTTATTACATATTATGTATTTTTATTTTAATTAATCCATTGACTTTTTTTCTTTATTGTAATATGATTTTAGACAAATGAAACTAGGCTTTCATTTACTTTTAAATTTACGGAGGTATTTTATTATGGAATTAAAAGGATCAAAAACAGAGGCAAACTTAAAAGCTGCTTTTTCTGGTGAATCAGAAGCAAGAAATAAGTATACATATTTCGCAAGTGTTGCAAAAAAAGAAGGATATGAACAAATTGCAGCTATTTTCTTAGAGACAGCTGAAAATGAAAAAGAACATGCAAAACTTCACTTTAAATATTTACAAGGAATTGGAGACACAAAATCAAATTTAGCAGATGCTGCAGCTGGAGAAAACTATGAATGGACAGATATGTATGCTACATTTGCAAAAGAAGCTGATGAAGAAGGTTTTACAGATATAGCAAATACATTTAGAGGAATTGCAGAAGTTGAAAAACATCATGAAGAGAGATATAGAAAATTACTTGAAAATATTCAAGAAGGCGAAGTATTTAAAAAAGGAAGTATTGTTGTTTGGAAATGCAGAAACTGTGGCCATATTCATGTTGGACTTGAAGCACCTACTGTTTGCCCAGTATGTAAACATCCTATGTCATACTTTGAAATTAACGCTGAAAATTATTAATATTATAAACTTTATTAAACAGGTACATGCAATTATTGCTATACCTGTTTTTTTGTTAATTTTAACTCTTGTGTTTCTGTAAAATAATACCTATAAATGCTATATTTTCATATGAAGGAGAGTGGAATTATGGCTTTAGATTATATGATAATTGGTGAAAGATTGAAAAAAGCAAGAATTGATAAAAAATTAACACAAGAAAATTTAGCTGAAAAGCTTGATGTGTCTATAGCATTTTTAAGTAGAATTGAGCGTGGCAGTTCTCACATTAATTTAAAAAGATTAAGTGAAATTTGCGAAATTTTAGGTGTTACAGAAGGATACATTCTAAATGGAGCATCTAGCAATTCTGGAAATTATCTAACTTCTGAATTTAATGATATTTTAAATTCAGTTACACCTGAAAAGCAAAAACTAATTTACAATATTGCAAAAGTTATAGCAAATGAAGAGTAACATGCTAACTCGTCAAAAAGCTTCGTCCCTATTGACAACATTTTTATTTTTTTATTCTATTTTTATTGATAAATTATACTAAAATATGATATTATTGCACATAGCAAAAATATTATTATATTTTTGGTATAATTTATTTTTTATAATAAATAATAACTTAAAGGAGGTTATTTTATGGATTTTAAACAATGGGATGGC
>CAJMLO010000025.1 GCA_905214245.1 uncultured bacterium | reverse complement strand
ATTTTTCGTTTCTACAAATTCTATTTTATCAAGTAATTTAGATACAAGTAGTCTATCATCTTCTGAATCAATATTATTTAATATTTCCTGTTTATTCATTTCGTAAATTCCTTTCGCTGTTTTCAAAATATTATATATGATAAAATTTGTTTTTTCAATACTAAAAATATTGAAATATACATTTTTTTTTTATATAATATTAATTAGAATTTTTTAAATAAAAGGAGAGATTTTTATATGACAAAAGCAAAAAAATTATTATTATCTTTGTGTTTATTTTTTCTTGTAATTTGTCTTTCATTTAATACATTTGCAACAACTACTGGAAAAACAACATTAGAGCTTGTCGAAAATACTGTATGTACTATAAATGTTGATGATATGGCAAAATTCGAGAAAAAAATCACAAAATTTAGTAAAGAAGAAAAATCAGCTACTTTAACATTATCTTTAAAAAACACAAAAGTATCTGAATCAACTACAAAACCTGTTGAAGTTTTCCTAGTAATTGATAATTCAGCAAGTATGAGAGAAAACAAAGTTGGAGATATTACAAGAGAACAAGCAGTTATAAACTCTGCAAACAAATTAGTTGATGAATTATTTGAAGCAAATAAAAATGCCAAAGTTGGTTTAGTAAGCTTTTCAAGCTTAGATACAGCAAAAGGAGAAACAGAAGGAACAATAAATGATGGTAAATTATTATTAACACTTTCTGATTCAAAATCAAAAATAAAAGAAACTATTTCTTCTATTCCAACAACAAATGCTGGACCAAGAACAAATATTGAAGCAGGTATTACAATTGCAAGTCAAAACTATACAAAAAATGAAAACACAAATCGTTATATAGTTCTTCTAACAGATGGATGCCCAAACAATGATTTAAATGGAACTTTTGCAACATATAGTGGAACAGTAGCAAGTAATACTAAAGCAAAACTTCAATCAATTGAAAAAGACGGAATTAATATTATTGGTGCAATGATTGGTCTTAATAGTACAGTTGTTGAACAACAAAGTGGTAAAACATACCAAGCTTTAGCAGAAGAGGTTTTTGGAACAACAGCAAATCCTACAATTAGCAATTACTACTATGTTAACGACACAGCAGAAGATATTGAATCAACAATAGTAAATAAAATTTATAGTAACATTATTGTAAAAAAAGACAATACTTTAAAGAACTTTGTTATAAAAGATTACTTTCCAAAAGAAATAATCGATAACTTTAATTTTGAATATGTTGCATCTCCAAACCTTGGTAAAATTTCTCAAAAAGTTGATACAACTGATAATTCAATTACATGGACTATTCCAGAATTAAAAGAAGGAGAAACTGCAACAGTAAGTTATAAACTTACATTAAAAGATAATTATAACAAGGAAATTATAAACAAAATTTTACCTACAAATACAAAAATTGATTTAAAAGGAGAAGATTCTGATGGTAAAAAATATGAAGAAACATCAACAGATTCTCCAAAGGTAAGAGTTCTATCTCAAAAAGATAATACAATAGCAAATACAGTTATCCCTCAAACAGGTGAAGGAAATGCTATTACTACAATTATCTGTGTAATTACTACAGTTGGTATAATTGCAGGAATTAGATACTTTTATTTAAAGAAAAATAGTTAATCTATACACATATGCAAAAAACACTTGAAATTTTTATTTCAAGTGTTTTTCTTTTTATACAAGTTCAAATTGTGAGTTATATAAATTAGCATAAAATCCATTTTGTTTCATCAATTCTTCATGATTTCCTTGTTCTACTATGTTTCCATTTTGCATAACTAAAATTAAATCAGCATTTTTTATAGTTGATAGTCTATGTGCAATGATAAATGATGTTTTATCTTCTGCAAGCTTATCCATAGCATTTTGTACAAGTTCTTCTGTTCTTGTATCAACATTTGATGTAGCTTCATCAAGTATCAAAAATGGTGTATTTTGAAGCATTCCTCTTGCAATTGTTAAAAGTTGTTTTTGACCAGCTGATACCGAATCATTTTCTCCAAGTTTTGAGTCATATCCATTTGGAAGTGTTTTTATAAAATGATCAAGTCCAACTGCTTTGCAAACATTCTCTACCATTTCATCAGATATATCTTCATTATTGTATTTTATATTTTCTTTAATAGTTCCTTCAAATAGCCATGTATCTTGAAGTACCATAGTAAATAGACTATGTACATTTTCTCTTGTAAGCTCTTTTGTAGATACTCCATCTATTTTTATATCTCCAGAATCTATATCATAAAATTTCATAAGAAGATTTACCATTGTTGTTTTTCCTGCACCTGTTGGTCCAACTATTGCGACTTTCTGACCAGATTTTGCAATTGCACTAAAGTTTTTAATTGTTGGTTTCTCATTTCCATCATACTTAAATACAACATCTTTAAATTCTATCTCGCCTTTTACTTTGCTCTTGTCTAATTTTTTTGTAATGTGTTCTTGCAAGCTCATTTCTTTTTCATCAAGCATTTCAAAAACTCTCTCACTTGCTGCAGCTGTTGATTGAAGTGATGTCATTGATTGTGCAATTTGTGATAATGGATTTGTAAATAATCTTACATATGTTATAAATGCAACTATAACACCAAAAGTTATATAATTGTTTGATGTAAGTAGTGCACCTACAACACATACTGCAACATATCCAAAGTTTCCTATAAATTGCATTAATGGTTGCATTAATCCTGATAAAAATTGGCTTTTTCTATTTGCATCATATACACTTTGATTAAGTTTATCAAACTTTTCATTTGATGCTTTTTCCCCATTATACATTTTTACAATGTTTAATCCTGAATATATTTCTTCTATATGACCATTTAATTTTCCAAGTTCTTCTTGTCTTTGAACAAAGTATTTTTGCGATCTTTTTAGTATAAAGAACATAAATACAAATCCAAGTAAACTTGCTCCAATAGCTGTTATCGCCATAATCCAGTTTGTATAAAACATCATTATAACAGAACCAATTAAAAGCGTAATGCTACTTACTAAGGTTCCAAGTGATTGATTCATTGTTTGAGCAATTGTATCAACATCGTTTGTAACCCTAGATAAAATATCTCCAATTGGATTTTTATCAAAATATGTTAAAGGTAGTTTATTTATTTTTCTTGAGATATCTCCCCTTAGTCTTTGTGCAAATCTATTTGAAACAATAGTCATTACAATTCCTTCAATAAAACTAAATAATGCACTTGCAACATACATTATTCCAAGAATTATTGCAATTTTTGTAACTGCATCCATATCCATTGTTCCCAATAAACCTTCTGTTATTTTATCTGTCATTGCAGACAATTTATTTGGTGCAACAATGGATATAACAGAACTTACAATTGCAAGTATTAATGAAACAACTATTAGTACTTTATATTTACTTAGCTCTTTAATTAATCTTTTAGTAGCAAGTTTAAAGTCTTTTGGTTTCTCTGCTGGATCTCCTCCACCAGGTCCACCCATTCCTCTACCTCTTCTAGGAGGTCTTGATTCTTCATTCTTAGGCATTTTCCAACTCCTCCTTTGACAATTGAGATAAAGCAATTTGTTTGTACACTTCGCAATTCTTCAAAAGCTCTTTATGTGTACCTATTCCAACTGTTTTTCCATCATCTAAAACTATTATTTTATCAGCATTCATAATAGTTCCAATTCTTTGAGCAACAATTAAAATAGTTGCATCTTTTGTATATTTTTTTAGTTCTTTTCTTAAAACACTGTCTGTTTTATAATCCAATGCTGAAAATGTATCATCAAAAATATAAATTTCTGGTTCTCTTGCAACTGCTCTTGCAATTGAGAGTCTTTGTTTTTGACCACCTGAAATATTTGTTCCGCCTCTTGCAATTTCTGTATCGATTCCATTATCCATTTTATCAACAAATTCTTTTGCTTGTGCAACCTCTATTGCTTTTTCAATAGCTTCATTTGAAATTTCTTTTCCACTATCTCCATATGCAACATTTTCTTTAATTGACTCATTAAATATAACAGCTTTTTGCGATACATAACCAAATTTACTATGTAAATAATTTTGATTATATTCTTTTACATTTATTCCATCAACTAAAACTTCTCCTCCTGTTACATCATAAAATCTTGGAATTAAGTTTATTAATGTTGATTTACCACTACCTGTTGAACCAATAAATGCAACTGTCTCACCTTTATTAGCTTTAAAAGATATATTTGTTAAAACATCTTCTTCTGCATCAGGATATTTGAAAGATACGTTTTTAAATTCAACTTCACCTTTTATATTTTTGTTTGTATCATTTTCTGCTGTTATTTCTCCATCTTTAACAGTAATTTCTTTTTCAAGCACTTCATTTATACGGTTTGCAGATACTTGAGCTCTTGGTACCATCATAAATATCATAGCAAGCATTAAAAATGACATTATAACTTGCATTCCATATGAACTAAATACAACCATATCTCCAAAGATACTTATTTTGTCTGCCATACCTGCATCTACTATCATATGTGCTCCTACAACATATATAATAAGTGTTAAAAAATACATTACTAAATACATTACAGGCGACATAATTGAAAATGCTTTTTGGTTAAAAATTTGTGTGTTTGTAAGTGTTTTATTTACATTACCAAATTTATTTTCTTGATAATCTTCTGCATTAAATGCTCTCACAACCCTTATTCCAGTAAGATTTTCTCTCATTACTCCATTTAATTTATCAATCAATTTTTGTACTATTTTAAATCTAGGAAGTACAATTGACATTAAAACTGCTACAACTGAAAGCAAAATAAGTACTGCTACTCCAACTACACTACTAAACTGCCAACTTTTATTTAATATTTTGCTTATTGCCCAAACTGCTGTAATAGGTGCTCTTATAGCAACCTGCAATCCCATAGCAGTAACCATTTGTATTTGTGTAATATCATTTGTTGTTCTTGTAATCAAGCTACTTGTAGAAAATTCTTTGATTTCATTCATTGCAAGCTCTTCTACTTTATTAAACAATTTCTTTCTTGTTCTTAAAGATAATGTTGCTGCAAGATTAGATGCAAAATATCCTACTATAACACTAGACGCAAAACTTCCAAGTGCACAAAGTAGCATATATCCGCCATTTTGAAGAATCTCATTCATCTGGCTTCCTTGAGTTTGAACTAGCTTTGTAATTTCAGACATATAGTCTGGCATTTTTAATTCAAGAAATACCTGAAGAACTACAAATAATATACAAATTATAATTAAACATACATCCCTTTTATTATAATTTTTCAGTATTTTTAGCATACTTTCCTCCTTCTTTTTATGTGTTTTTAGCTTCACCCAAGTATTATATCAAAAATTTTGGAATTTATAAAGAGCTTTGCCAATTTATTTTTCAATTGATTAATTTATGATACTGTCTTAATGAATCAATTGAAAAAATTGAATTTTTGAAAAAGTTTGACATATATTGGAATTAGTGCTATAATATTTGTAGCTTAAGCAAAAGTCTGACAGACTAAATAGCACAGATATGTGTGTAGAGACACATATCTTTTTTTGTGTTGAAAAAAACAGAGCAGGTAGAGAACTGCTCTGAACTGATAAATCAGTTTTTATTTGTTTGGTTTTTATATGTATTCAATTCTTCTTCCAATTTTTCAATTTTCTGAAGCAGAATCCATATTAACATGTAGCCTGACATACTATAATAGCACCTCCTTTCTCAAAGATTTCCTTTGAAAAGGATTTTATTATTATACACTAATTTCCAATAAATTACAAATGTTTTTCTATTTTATTTTCTCATTTTGGACAAGTTTTGGACAAGTTCGACTAATTTATATAAAAAAGCAAGACTTCCAGTTTTCTGAAAGCCTTGGTATCACTGGCTGGGGTACTGTGATTCGAACACAGGAATGTCGGAGTCAGAGTCCGATGCCTTACCGCTTGGCGATACCCCAATATATGTAAGGGGAGATTTTCTCCCCTATTTATTGTATATTATTTCTTATTTTTTTAATGATTCTCTTCCAGAAAATACTGCAACATCACCAAGTTCAGCTTCGATATTTAGTAATCTGTTATATTTAGCAACACGGTCTGTTCTACAAGGTGCACCTGTTTTAATTTGTCCAGCATTTGTTGCAACTGCTACATCAGCAAGTGTTGTATCTTCTGTTTCACCGCTTCTATGTGAAACTACAGCTGTATATCCATTTTTCTTTGCAAGTTCAATTGCATCTAATGTTTCTGTTAAAGTTCCAATTTGATTTAACTTAATTAATATACTATTTGCTGTATTGTTGTCAATACCTTTTTGTAATCTTTTTATATTTGTTACAAATAAATCATCACCAACAAGTTGTACTTTGTCTCCAAGTTTTTCTGTTAATACTTTCCAAGCTTCCCAATCTTCTTCTGCAAGACCATCTTCAATTGAGATAATAGGATAACTATTTGCAAGATCAACTATAAAGTCTATCATTTGCTCTCTTGTTTTGAATTCTCCTGTTTTCCAGAAGTAATATCCATCTTTTCCAATCTTTTTAGCTTCGTCAAACATTTCTGTTGAAGCAGCATCTAGTGCTAAACATACATCTTTTCCTGGTTCATATCCAGCTTTTTTAATTGCTTCAAGAATTAATTCAATTGCTTCTTTTTCACTTGAAACATTTGGTGCAAATCCACCTTCATCTCCTACTGCTGTTGAAAGTCCTTTTTCTTTTAATACTTTCTTTAAGTTATGATATACTTCTACGCCCATTCTCATGCATTCGCTAAATGATTTTGCTCCAACTGGCATAATCATAAATTCTTGTACTGTAAGACCACTGTCTGCATGTTTTCCACCATTCATAATATTCATCATTGGTACTGGTAATTCTTTTGCATTAACTCCACCAATGTAGTTGTATAGGCTCATTCCAAGTGAAGCTGCTGCTGCTTTTGCAACTGCAAGTGATACACCAAGTGTTGCATTTGCTCCAAGTTTTGCTTTATTGTCTGTTCCATCAAGTTCTATTAATGTTTTATCAATTTTAGCTTGTTCATAAACATTCATATTTTCAAGTGCTTTTGCAATTTTTGTATTTACATTTTCAACTGCTTTTAAAACACCTTTGCCTAAATATCTTTCTTTATCTCCGTCACGAAGTTCAACAGCTTCAAAGCTTCCTGTTGATGCTCCAGATGGAACCATAGCTACTCCTGAAAATCCTCCTTCTGTTATAACTTCTACTTGTACTGTTGGATTTCCTCTTGAATCCAATACCTCTAATGCTTTTACGCTTTCAATTCCTAAATAATCTTTCATTTTATTTCAAATCCTTTCTTTATAAATATTTTTTATACATTATGATCTAATATTTGGCTTTTTACAGCCTTTTTTTGTGCTTCTATTTGTTGTATATAGGTTTCTTCTTTTTCATCTTTTGGATATTTATTTTTAAAGTTAAGTCCTATTTTTTCTTTTTTGATATATGTGTACGTGGCTTTTTTATCTTTAAGTCTTTCTTTGTTTTCCCTTGTAAGTCTTTCCATTTTGCTTTCATCTGTATGTTGCTTTTCATCATTTACTTCCACTTTTTCTTTGTTATACTCTACTACATTTTTTATAGGCCTTTTATACATTGACTCTATATATGTTTCTGTTAAATCTTTGCTATCTTCATATTCCTCTAAATATTTCAATATAAGTTGTCTTTCCTTTTTATTAAAGCTTTCTATTGGAATATCTAAATTTTTATATTTCCATATAACATGTCTTTCAATTCCAGAATACCTTGAATATGTTAAATTTTCATAATTATACTCTACTTCGAATTTTAATCCTACAATTTTTATTGTTACATTTGACCAAGCTTTTCCATCTTGATTTTTATATATATTTCGTAACTCTTTTATTGTATTATATAATTTTTCCACTAGCTCGATGTATTCTTCTTCTTCTAAATTAAATTTAGAAGGAATTTCATATACATTAACCGGATTCTTTTTTAGCAATCCCTTAGGAAAGTAATAAAAGAACATTTCTCCAGTTTCAAGATTTAACATTTGCTCTACTACAGAAGCATATAAATATATTCTATCCCATTTTTCTGGTATTAAATAAAATAACTGCTTTTGAATACTTGCATATATATTTTTTATTTCTGGTGTTACTTTCATATATCCTCCAGATTTTGCCTCTTATACTTTTTCTATTAAGCTTTCGCCTGTCATTTCTTGTGGCTTTTCTAGTCCCATTATTTCAAGCATTGTTGGTGCTAAATCTGCAAGTCTTCCTTCTTTTAATCTTACATTATCTTTACCAACTAAAATAAGTGGAACTGGGTTTGTTGTATGTGCAGTATGTGGCTCTCCTGTCGCTTCGTCTATCATTTGCTCTGCATTTCCATGATCTGCTGTAATTAAAAGAACTCCATTTTGCTCTTTTACAGCATCAACAACTCTTTGCACACATCCGTCAATTTTTTCTATTGCTTTTATTGCTGCCTCTAGGCTTCCTGTATGTCCTACCATGTCAGGGTTTGCATAATTCAATATAATAGAATTATACTTTCCAGATTTAATTGCTTCAACAACTTTTACAGTAACCTCTTCAGCACTCATTTCCGGTTGCATATCATATGTCTCAACTTTTGGAGATGGAACCAATATTCTATCTTCTCCTGGATATTGTTTTTCTTCTCCTCCATTAAAGAAGAATGTTACATGTGCATATTTTTCTGTTTCTGCTATTCTTAATTGTGTTAATCCATTTTTACTGATATATTCACCAAATGTATTTACTAGTTTTTCAGGTTTAAATGCTATATTTACGTTTGGAAGTGTTGCATCATATTGTGTAAATGTAACATAATATAAATCTAAATTCTTTGTTTCAAATTCATTAAATTCTGGATCAACTAATGTTCTTGTTAATTCTCTTGCTCTATCTGGTCTAAAATTGAAGAATATAACTGAATCATTCTTTTCTATTTTTGCAACTGGTTTATCTCCAGAATAGATGACTGTTGGCTCAACAAATTCATCAAATACTTCTTTTTGATAAGAAGATTCTATTGCAGATACAGCACTTGTTGCTTTATTTCCTTCTCCATTTACTAAAGCATCATATGCTTTTTGAACTCTTTGCCATCTTTTATCTCTATCCATGCTATAAAATCTACCTGATATTGTAGCAATTTTTCCAACACCTTTTTCTCTCATTTTTTCTTCAAGTTTTACTATATAGCTTTCTCCTGAAGCAGGTGGTGTATCTCTTCCATCCATAAAGCAATGTACATATACGTCTTCAAAATCTTTTCTTTTAGCAAGTTCTAATAATCCATATAAATGTCTTATATGACTATGAACTCCACCATCAGAAAGAAGTCCTAAAATGTGTAATTTACTTCCATGTTTTTTGCAATTTTCTATTGCAGATACAAATTCAGGAATACTAAAGAAATCGCCATCTTCAATTGATTTTGTTATTCTTGTAAGTTCTTGATATACTATTCTTCCTGCTCCTATGTTTGTGTGTCCTACTTCTGAATTTCCCATTTGACCTTCTGGAAGTCCTACTTGAAGTCCACTTGTGTGTATTATTGATGTTGGACATATCTTCATTAGTTTGTCTATATTAGGTGTATTTGCAAGTTTAACTGCATTTCCAACTTTGCTTTCTCTTATTCCAAATCCATCTAATATCATAAGCATTGTTAAATTATTGTTCATTTCTCATCTAGCCTCTTTTCTTTTTATATATCATAATTTACTATTTTAGCAAATTCATCTGCATTCAAACTTGCTCCTCCAACTAGGGCACCATCTATATCAGATGTACTAAATAGTTCTTTACAGTTAGAAGCTTTTACACTTCCGCCATATTGTATTATAACTCTTTGAGCTGTCATTTGTCCATACAAATTTGACATTTCTTGTCGAATATTGCAAATCATATTATTTGCATCTTCTGCTGTAGCTGTTTTTCCTGTTCCAATTGCCCAGATTGGCTCATATGCAATAATTGTTTTTGTAGCTTGCACATTTGTTATCCCTTCAAATGCTTTTCTTATTTGGTTTGTCACAATTTCATTTGCCTTTTCTGCTTCTCTTTCTTCTAAAGTTTCACCAACACAAAGAATTGGATTTAAGCCTACTTCAAATGCCTTTTTTAATTTTTTATTAACTGTTTCATCTGTTTCATTAAAATACTGCCTTCTTTCAGAATGACCAAGTATTACATATTCTACACCTATTGATTTAAGCATCTTTGCAGATACCTCTCCTGTATATGCACCATTTTCCTCCCAATGCATATTTTGTGCTCCTATTTTTATATTTGTATTTTGAGCAGTCAAAAGAGCATAAAACAGGTCAGTAAAAGGCACGCAAAGTATTACTTCACTTTGCGCACCTTCTACTAAAGGTGCTAGCTCTTCAATCATTTTAATTGTTTCGTCTGGAAGCATATTCATTTTCCAGTTGCCTGCAATTACTTTTTTTCTCATATCAAAACACCTTTCTATTTTTTAGTTTTTATCTGTTAAGCAAACAAGTCCTGGCAAAGCCTTTCCTTCTAATAGTTCAAGTGATGCTCCGCCTCCTGTTGAAATATGTGAAAAATTATCTTCAAGTCCCAATTTTTTTATTGCTGCAACAGAATCTCCACCGCCAACAATGCTAATTGCTTCTCTATTTTTAGATATAGACTCGGCAATTTTTTCAGTTCCAATTCTAAATTTATCAAATTCACATACTCCTAAAGGTCCATTCCATAAAATTGTTTTTGCCCCTTCAAGCTCATCTATGAATGTTTCAATTGTTTTAAGCCCAATGTCCATTCCTTCAAAATCAACTGGAATATTAGCTGTTTGTACTATTTTATCTTCAGAATCATTTGAATATTCTTTTGCAACATGGACATCTTTTGGAAGGACTATTTTTATATTTTTTTCTTCAGCTTTTTTTAGAATATTATTTGCTTCTTCTAATTTATCATCTTCACAAATTGATTTTCCAATTTCAAAGCCTTGAGCTTTTAAAAATGTAAATGCCATTCCTCCGCCGATTAAAATTTTATCAACTTTTTCAAGTAAATTTTCTATAACTCCAATTTTATCTGAAACCTTTGCTCCACCTAAAATTGCAACAAAAGGTTTTTTAGGATTTTCTAGTGTTCCACTTAAAAACTCAATTTCCTTTTGCATTAAAAATCCTGCAACAGCTTCCTTAACAAAATGAGATACGCCTTCTGTTGAACTATGAGCTCTATGTGCTGTTCCAAATGCATCATTTACATATATTCCATCACAAAGGCTTGCAAGTTCTTTTGACAAAACTTCATCATTTTTTTCTTCTCTTGGATCAAATCTTACATTTTCAAGTAAGCCTACTTCTCCATCTTCTAAGCTATCAACCATACTTTTTGCACTATCTCCAACAATATCTGTTGCAAATTTCACATCAGTATTAAGAAGCTCGCTTAATCTTTTTGATACAGGTTTTAATGAATATTTTTCATTTACTTCTCCCTTTGGTCTTCCAAGGTGAGAACACAAAATAACTTTTGCACCATTTTCCATTAAATATTTGATTGTTGGTAGTGCTGCTGTTATTCTTGTATCATCTGTTATATTTAGGTTTTCATCAAGTGGCACATTAAAGTCACATCTGACTAAAACTTTTTTACCATTAACATCAATATCTTTAACAGTCTTTTTATTCATCATTCTACTTCCCTTCAAATTTATCTTTTATACTTTGCACTTCTTTAAGTTCAAATCTGTATTTTTGTTCTGCATTTGGATATTTGTTTCTATCAACTTCTGACATAAACATATCATATGGTCTTATATAGCACAAATTATCTCCATATAGTGCACGATAAACTACATATTTTTCTTTTGTTTCACTATGAATTGCCACATCTTCTACAATATATAAATCACCTTTAAAATGTCTATATATTCCATGTATTTTTAGCTCTCTCATAATATCCTCCTATTTATTTGCTACATATATAGCAAGGTCAACTAATTTATTTGAATAACCCCATTCATTGTCATACCATGCAACTAATTTAACAAATGTATCTGTTAAGGCAATTCCTGCTGTACTATCAAATATTGATGTATGAGGATCATGTACAAAATCTGATGAAACTACAGGATCAGAAACATATTCGATAATTCCTTTCATTTCATTCTCTGATGCTCTTTTTATAGCTTCACATATTTCTTCATATGTTGCAGGTTTATCTAAGTTACAAGTTAAGTCAACTACAGAAACATCAACTGTTGGTACTCTAAATGCCATACCTGTTAATTTTCCATTTAACGATGGTATTACTTTTCCAACTGCTTTTGCAGCTCCTGTTGTTGATGGAATAATATTGGCACTTGCAGCTCTTCCACCTCTCCAATCTTTTTTAGATGCTCCATCTACTGTTTTTTGTGTTGCTGTAATACTATGAACTGTTGTCATTAAACCATCTTTAATTCCAAAGTTATCATTTATAACTTTTGCAAGTGGTGCTAAACAGTTCGTTGTACATGATGCATTTGAAATAATATTCATTTCTGGTTTGTATTCATCATTGTTAACTCCCATTACAAACATAGGAGCATCTTTTGATGGTGCAGAAATAATAACTTTTTTTGCTCCTGCTTCTATATGTGCATTTGCTTTTTCAATTGTAGTAAATACTCCTGAACATTCAAGAACATAATCTACTCCATCTTTTCCCCATGGAATATTTTTTGGATCCATTTCATTGTAAACTTTTATTTCTTTTCCATTTACAATTAATTTTCCATCTTCAGAAGATATTTCTCCTTCAAATTTTCCATGTACTGTATCATATTTTACCATATAAGCCATATAATCTGCTGCTATGAACGGATCATTTATAGCTACAACTTCTACTCCCTCTCTTGATAATGCAGCTTGAAAAGCTAAGTTTCCAATTCTTCCAAACCCATTAATTCCTATTCTTATTGACATATTAAATTCCTCCTTTTTATGCTTTTAAAACATTTATATGTTTAGTATTACCTAAACACCCTAATTTTATATCAAAAATGACGATATTTCAATACTTAATGCATAAAAAATCACACTAGTATAAACTAATGTGATTTTTAGTGTTTTTCATAATTTAATATTACAATTCAATATCATCTGTAATTTCTATTGGTTGGAATAAAAAGTCTTTTACTTTTTGAGCTGTAATTTCTTGATTCCAGAAATCATGTACTTCTTGGAATACTTTTTCTTGCTTTGGTGTTAAAGAAAGCTCAACATCTGTAATCTCGATTTCTTTAAATAAGAAACTTCTTATTTTTGACCAAATACTAACTTCTGATGGTAATCCTGATTTATTTTCCATACTTTACTTCCTCCTTTGTGGCAAAATAGTATTATCAATATTATTTATACTACATTTATCCTTATTTATCAAGTTATTTTTTTAATTTATTTTTTTAATTTTTCTTTTTTAAAGCAAAAATGTCAAAAATCCTTTACGTATCAAGCTTTTGCACAATTGTTACATTTTTATTACAAAAATATTACAGAAGTATTACATGGAACTTTTGGGGACGGACTCAAAAAGTTCCACAAATTAGATTTCCATTTGTCTACCTAAAAAGCTTGCAGCAGATTGAACTACTTTTTGCTCTACCTCAGACATTTTAGTTCCACTATCTTTTGAAAGAAGTATTACAGATCCAATCACATCTCCATCAGAAATAATTGGATATACAACTTGTGAATTAAACTTTCTGTCTTTATTGTCATTTCTTGTTATTGGTACAGAAATATCATTGTTTTCTTTGCTTGTATAATTTTCTTTATCTTCAAGCAATTTTTCAAGCTCTTCACTTATGCCTTGCTCCAAAAATTCCTTTTTTGATGCTCCAGACACCGCTATTACAGTGTCTTTATCTGTTATGCAAGCAATATGTCCCGTTGTTTTAGCAAGTGTTTCAGCATATTCTGTTGCAAACTCTGAAAGCTCACCTATCGGAGAATATTTTTTTAGTATTACTTCTCCTTCTTTATCTGTAAATATTTCTAGTGGATCTCCTTCTTTTATCCTTAAAGTTTTTCTAATCTCTTTTGGAATAACAACTCTCCCGAGGTCATCTATTCTTCTAACTACACCCGTTGCCTTCACAATTAACCCTCCTTTTAGTTTTCTATATTAACAATAATAATTATAATATTTTCTATTCTTATTATTGTTAATTTGGAAAGTTTTATTCACAAAATTTATGTCGTTTTAAATATTATTTTCGTAATTTTCTATTATATTGCCAAGTTCATCTGCAAAATCTTGAAGCATAACAAGTTTAATCGTTGGCTCTTTTCCATCAATATAATCATCCATAACTTGCTTTAATTTTTTCAAATTAGGAAGCTCATCTTTAAGTTCTTTGCTATATTTTTTTGATCTATCAAGCAATTTCTCTTTTATTGTAACTATATCCTCATTGGTTGCACAAGAAATTCTTTGAAACATCTGGAATACATCATAATACTTAAAAATAGGAATTTGCATACATTCTTTATCAAACTTATCATAGAATTGTTCCATTTTCATTGGAATACATTTAAATATTTCTTCTGCTTTTTCCATATACATTTTTTCTTTTAGTTTTTCATTTATACTATTAAAGTATTTTAATATTTCCTTCATATCCTCTGAATTATCCTCTTCTAAAGCAATTCTTGATAATTCTTCTTCAACATTATCACAATAACTAGAGCTTAGTGAGGCAATATTCATGCCATTTAAAAATACAGCTTTTATAGTTCTCATATCATAATTAATTAAATCTCTTTTTACAAAATATGAAAAATATGCATATAGTTTAACAACATTTATTAGTTCAACCTTACCATTTTTAACATCATCAAGTGCTTCCTCGATAACACCAGGAAATTGGTCATCAGATATTTTCCAATATTCTTCTGTAAGAAGTCTTTTGCATGCTGGTAATTTATCTGTATCTATTGTATTTATTATAACTTCCATATCTTCTTTAAAAGTTCTCATATCAAAAATACGTGTACGAACATACATCTCAATGAATTTAAAGAATCTATATTCTGCTTTAAAATTATAATAATAATTATTATCAAATTCCTTAATGTAAAATTGACGATTATCCATAAATACTCTTGAAGAAACAAGTATTGCCTTATATTCTTCATTATTTCTGATATTTACAAATTTATCCTTTGTTATTTTACCAGCTTTAATTTCAAATGAAATTGCTATTGTAAAAATTAACATTGTTTGCAAAATCCTATGATTTGTATTTGGATAATATTTATTTACCATGTCAAATATTTTTTTAAAATTAGTTAAAGAATGTTTCAAAATTCTTAAATTTCGAGTTCCACTTTTATTAAAAGTAGATATAATAAGTCCTGTATTCTCTCTCAAAAACCTTATTAAATCAGGATATTTCTCATATCTCATTAATAATCCGTTTATAATATAATTAAACTCAGGAGCATATTCAAATGTCTCTCCAATAAGTTTTTCTTTTATTCTTTCATAATCATTTGCCTTATCAAAAACATATTCAATAGTATCTCTTATTCTTTCAACCATTGGCTTGTCTGTTTTTATATTAAGTTTATTTTCCTTATCTAGAAGATAAGTTGCAATAAATGTTTTCATCTCTAAATTACTGTTTTTAAGTTTAGTAGACAATTCTTTTTCATTACAAATAATAATTGTTTTAATATGATCATGTTCAACAAAATTGTTTATATACCCCAAAATATCAATTACATCAACATTTGCTCTTTCCAAATCATCAAAACATAGAACTTTATCATCTGTTGAAAAGAATTCCTTATAGTCGATTCTGTCGCCATTTTGAGTTACGCCAAAAAAGTTAGCCATATCAAGTCCAGTTTTAGCATATTCTGGAATTGTTGACACTCCGCTTGCATCCATATATTTTTTTAAGTTTTTATCCATTAATTGAGTGGTTTCTATAAATATTTTCTTACTAATTTCCTCTAAATTTGAAATACCATATAAAGACATATATATGGCTGTATATCTTTTTCCATTTAATTGCATCGACTCAATTTTAGGTCGTATTTTATGATTCCAAAAGTATGTCTTTCCGCTTCCCCATTCGCCATTAATCATAATGGCATAGTCTGTATAGTCTGACCTTATATAATCCAATATGCTTTCAACTAAATCTTCCATTCTTTTCTCCCTTCATTTAATCTTTTGCAATAACAAGAACTCCTATTGTTTCTACTCCTGCTTGCTTTAGAACTCTTTTGCATTCTTTTATTGTAGCTCCTGTTGTATATATATCATCAACAAGTAATATTTTCTTATTTTCTATTTTTTCCACATTTATTACTTTATATGCATTTTGTACATTTTGGGCTCTTTCGTCTTTTCCCAAACTACTTTGCATCAGAGTATTTTTCTGCTTTATTAATGAATCTACACTAATAGGAATTTCAAGCATTTTTGAAATTCCTTTAGCAAATAATTCACTCTGATTATATCCTCTTTTCATTTTTTTAATTTTGTGCATTGGAACTGGCATAATTATATCATAATTTTTTACAAAATCACAACCAAATTTGTTTTTTACAAAAATTTCACAAAACATATGATATAAATATGGTTTATCATTAAATTTAAAATCA
>CAJMLO010000024.1 GCA_905214245.1 uncultured bacterium | reverse complement strand
GATTATGCAAGCTATATTGGAAATTATTTAGATGGAAAAGGTGGAAGCTCAGGAGGTAATATTGACAAAGATACTGGATGGGATTTAGATAAAGTAACTATAATAGATGGAGGAAATGGAACAAAAGTACCACTTCCAAATGGATTCTATTATGTTGGAGGAGATATATTAACAGGACTAGTTATATCAGATAAACAAGGAGATACAATGAGTGCTTCTGGAGTAGATATGGGAAACCAATTTGTATGGATACCAGTAGCTAGCGAGGCAGATTTAACAAGAACAAATTTTGATGCAAATGGTAAGCCGACAACGGAAAATCCTTCAATCGGTGCTAGCTCAACTCTTTGTGAAGAGCCATATTCAAGTGGATATGCTACAGAAGCAAGCGAATATAATACAATGAAAACACAAGTATTAAAATATGGAGGATTTTATATAGGAAGATTTGAGGCAGGAGTAAATAGTACTACGTTAAGAGCAGGTGCTACAACTGCACAAACAGTGGTATGTAAAAAAGGAGTAGCCCCATATAATTATGTACCATGGGGAAAAAGTATAAATGATGCAAGTGAAATGTCAGGAAAGAGTGGAGCAGTATACCTTGCAAAAAACTTTGCTAGCCAACATAACTATACAAGTGTAACAAGTACATTAACATATGGATGCCAGTGGGATGCAATGTGTAGATATATAGGAGATAGTCAAAGAAAAACTCCTACAAAAGATGCACCAGAATTAACAGGAAGTGTTAGCACAGATGTATCAAAAAATATATATGACCTTGCAGGAAATTGTATGGAGTGGACAATGGAATCCTACGGTACGAGTGCACGTATTCGACGTGGAGGCAATTACAAAAATAATTTTTTAATCAACAGTCGAGGATTTAACTATCCGAATTATTCGAGTGGTGTCTATTCTTTTAGACCAACACTTTACATAAAATAAACAAAAAAATCTTGCATTTTGTAGCAAGTTGTGCTATGATTATAGCATTGATATAGAAAAACAATGATGAAGGACAAGATAGATATATTACATCTAATAGAGAGCTAATGTAGGTGAAAGTTTAGCAGATACAGTGTATATTTATTATCACCTTTTAGTTATTTGATTGAAATAAAAGTAAGTCAAATCGTATTCTTGCGTTAAAAGATTAGAGTGAAAAACATATATATGTTTTTAATATAGGTGGTACCACGGAAAAAAGTAAAAGCTGTTTTCGTCCTAATTTAAGGATGAAGCAGCTTTTTTTCTTTAAGATAAATCATTGTTTAAATAAAAAATAGGAGGAGAAAGAAAATGGAAAAAGATTATGGTAAGACATTAAATTTGCCAAAGACAGACTTTCCAATGAGAGCAAGTTTGCCAGAGAGAGAACCTACAATTCAAAAGGATATTTTTGAAAATGGTTTGTATGAAAAAATACTTAAAAAGAATGAAGGACATAAAACTTTTATTTTACATGATGGTCCTCCATATGCTAACGGAGAAATTCATGCGGGACACGCACTTAATAAAATTTTAAAAGACACTATTGTTAGATATAAATCAATGCAAGGTTTTTACAGCCCATACATTCCTGGATTTGATACACACGGAATGCCAACAGAGAAAAAAGCTATTGAAAAACTTGGACTTGATAGAGAAAAAATTCCTGTAACAGAATTTAGAGATACTTGCAAAGGATTTACAGATACATATAAAAATGACCAAATAACAGGATTTAAAAGACTTGGAGTTTTAGGCGATTGGGAACATCCATACATTACATTTGATCCAAAAATGGAAGCAAGACAAATTGGTGTTTTTGGAGATATGTACAAAAAAGGATACATTTATCAAGGATTAAAACCAGTATATTGGTGTACTGATTGCGAAACAGCACTTGCTGAGGCAGAGATTGAGTACAAGGATGTAACTTCTACATCTATATATGTAAAATTCCCTGTAAGAGATGGAAAAGGAGTTCTTGGTACAGATACATTTATCGTTATTTGGACAACTACTCCATGGACACTTCCTGGAAATACAGGTATCACAGTTGGAAAAGATTTTGATTACAGCATAGTTGATACTGGAAAAGAAAAATTAGTAATTGCTACAGCTTTAGTTGAAAATGTTATGAAAATAGCAGGTATTGAAGAATATAAAGAAGTAAAACAGGTTAAAGGATCAGAGCTTGAAGGCATACTTTGCAGACATCCATTCTTAGATAGGGACTCTAGAGTTATAATGGGTAGTGAAGATACTGTAAATGTAGAACTTACAGAAGGTACAGGTGCTGTACACACTGCACCAAGCTATGGTAAAGAAGACTATTTAGCAGGACTAAAAAATGGACTTGACATTATAGTTACAGTTGATGGAAAAGGTCATCAAACAGAAGGAGCAGGACAATTTGCTGGAATGTTCTATGCTAAATCTAACAAAGAAATTACAAAATGGCTTGATGAAAATGGATATTTACTAAAAGCAAGAGAAATTTCACACTCATATCCACATTGTTGGAGATGTAAAAAGCCAGTTATATTTAGAGCTACAAAGCAATGGTTTGCATCAGTAGAAGGATTTAGAGCAAAAGCACTAGAGGCAATCAAAGGTGTAAAATGGTACCCAGCTTGGGGTGAAGAAAGAATTTCTAGTATGATTCGTGATAGAGCTGATTGGTGTATTTCAAGACAACGTACATGGGGAGTTCCACTTCCAATTTTCTATTGTGATGATTGCAAAACACCATATGTTACAGATGAGTCTATAAAGAAAATACAAGATATATTTGCAAAAGAAGGCTCAAATGCTTGGTATGCAAAGAATGAAGAAGAATTACTTCCAGAAGGTGCAAAATGTGAAAAATGCGGATGCACACATTTTACAAAGGAAAAAGACATAATGGATGTTTGGTTTGATTCTGGTTCAACACATCAAAGTGTTTTAGTAGAAAGAGGATTGCCATATCCAGCAGATATGTATTTGGAAGGAAATGACCAATACAGAGGTTGGTTCCAATCTTCACTATTAACATCAGTTGCAACAAATGGTATTGCACCATATAAACAAGTTCTAACACACGGATTTGTTACAGATGGACAAGGTAGAAAAATGTCAAAGAGTCTTGGAAATGGTGTTGCACCAAGTGATGTAGCAAATAAATTTGGAGCAGATATTTTAAGACTATGGGCACTTTCTTCAGACTACACTGGAGATGTAAGCTTATCAGATGATATCTTAAAGCAATCAGCAGAAGTATATAGAAAGATAAGAAATACTGCAAGATATATTTTAGGAAACACATCAGATTACAATCCAGATGAGCCAGTTGAATATAAAGACTTAGAAGAAATTGATAAATGGGCTTTAACAAGATTAAATAAATTAATTAAAGATTGTACAAATAATTATGATAATTATAACTTTAGCAATTGTTATCATGATATAAATCAATTCTGCGTATCAGATATGAGTAACTTCTATCTAGATATTATAAAAGATAGATTATATACATCTAAACCAGATTCAAAAGAAAGAAGATCAGCTCAAACAACAATGTATATAATTCTAGATGCTTTAGTTAAAATATTAACACCAATGATTTGCTTTACTGCAGAAGAAATTTGGAAAGCTATGAAACATAAATCAGATGAACAAGTTGAAAGTGTAATGCTTACAGATTTTCCAAAAGCAAATGATATGTATAATAATGAAGAATTATCTGCAAAATGGGATAAGATATTAAAACTTAAAGATTTAGTTGCAAAAGAGCTTGAAAATGCTAGAGCAGAAAAAACAATTGGTCATTCTTTAAATGCAAAAGTTACAATTTTTGCAAATGATGATGAGTACAATTTCTTAAAAGAAAATATTGATCTTTTAAGAACAGTATTTATAATTTCTGATTTAGAAGTTTTAGAAAATGAAAGAAAAGATGAAGAAAAACTTGGAATTAAAGTTGAGCAAGCACATGGCGAAAAATGTGAAAGATGCTGGATGTATTCTACAACTGTTGGAGAAGATAAAGAAAATCCAACAATTTGCCATAGATGTAGTGAAGCTTTAAAATAGACTGATTTTAAATAAGTTATAGTGAAAATACAAAGGAGAATGTATGCTATGCAAAGTTCTAATAAAACAAAAAATATAATTGCAATCATAATACTTATAATTGCAATTGTAGTGGGCTCAATAATTTATTCAAAATATAATTTTAATGATTTTACTAAAAGTGTACGAGAAAAGGGGAAAACTTCCTTTTCTCGTGACAATAAAGAAAAGTATTCTAAAGTATCAAGCTATAAAATTGAAAATAAAGAATACAATGATTCCATGTTTTACAAAACGATAAATGTACAGCCTAATAAACCATATAAAGTTACATGTATGGTAAAAACACAAAATGTAAAGAACAAAGATGACCAATATTATGGTGGAGCTCAAATTGCCATAAAAGATACTTTGGAATGTTCAAAAAGTGTTACAGGAACCTCAGATTGGACAGAACTTACATTTATGTTTAATTCTAAAAATAGAGATAGTATTGAACTGGGTTTTAGACTTGGTGGATATAATGAGATGTCTATTGGAGAAGCATGGTTTACAGATTTTAAGATAGAAGAAGGAATACTTGATTCAGATAATAATTGGAATGTAGCTTGCTTTATAATCAAAAATTTGAATATTACAGCTAATATAAATAACCAAGAAAAGAAATTTAATCTTAAAGTTTCTACAGGGGATATGGATGATGTGGAAAGTAATTTACGCAGAGCTCAAGATACATTTAGAAATTTAAGTCAAAGTAAAATGACAATGACATATGATACTTATGTTATTGATACACCATTAACTAAAATATCATATGATTCTGAAAATGAATATTATATAGATCCAGGAGATGTAAAGGATTTGATAGATCCGTATCTAAAGAAAAAAGAATATGATTACATTTACGTTGTGGCAAGATTTGGAGATTTAAATCAAGGAAATGATGTACTTGTTCATGATTGGATAGGCCTTGGTTCTATGGATTATTATGGAATAGGATATTCTAATATTAGGCTTCCTGATTCGGCAAATAGTTATTTATATAAATATAGTAGTAGAAATACATTTCCTGAGGAAGTTTTTATTCATGAATTTTTACACACTTTAGAAAGAAATGAAAAAGAATATGGCAACACAAATATTGGAGCTTTGCATGACTACGAAAAATATGGATATCAAAAAGATTCAGCAGATGGGTTAAAAAAATGGTATGGAGCATATATGCAAAATGCAATTACAAATACAAATGGAACAAGAGCTGGATTAACGCAAACAATATATACATCTAAACCTGTACAAAAAAGTAATTTTAAATACTCATATGAACTAAATTACTTAGATGATCCACAAAATTTTATAGAAGAAATAATTAGTATAATAAATAGAATGAAAAAAGCATTCAAAAAATAGAAAGGACTAGTAATGAAAGTATCAGATTTTAATTATGAACTACCAGAAGAATTAATAGCACAAGTACCAATAAAAGATAGGTCAGCTTCAAGACTTATGGTATTACACAAAAATGATGAAACAATTGAGCATAAAATTTTTAAAGATGTAATTGATTATCTAAAGCCTGGAGACTGCTTGGTAAGAAATAATACAAAAGTAATTCCAGCAAGATTATATGGAATTAAAGATGAAACAGGTATACAAGTAGAGTTTTTACTATTGAACAGACTTGAAGGAAAAAGAATAAATGATTCAAATAAAAATGAAGAAATTTGGGAAGTTATGGTAAAGCCTGGTAGACGTTTAAAAGAAGGAGCTAAGGTTACATTTGGAGATGGTCTTTTAAAAGCAGAGATACTTGGAAGTATGGAAGGCGGAAATAGAAAAGTTAGATTTGAATATGAAGGAATATTTAATGAGATTTTGGACCAAATTGGTTTAATGCCACTTCCACCATATATTCATGAATCTTTAAAAGAAAATGATAGATATCAAACTGTATATGCAAAATATGAAGGCTCTGCAGCTGCACCAACAGCTGGCCTTCACTTTACAGATGAGCTATTAGAAGAAATAAAGAAAAAAGGTATTGAAATTGCAAATGTTACACTTCATGTAGGAATTGGAACATTTAGACCTGTAAAGGTAGAAAACATAGAAGAACATCATATGCATACAGAGCATTATTATATTAAACAAGAAGATGTAGAAAAGATTAACATGGCAAAACAAAATGGAGGAAGAATAATTGCAGTAGGAACAACTTCATGTAGAGTGCTTGAAAGTATTGCAGATGAAAAAACAGGACTTGTGCACACAGTAGAAGGAGATACAGGAATATTTATTTATCCAGGATACAAATTCAAATGTATAGATGGATTAATTACAAATTTTCATCTTCCAGAATCTACACTTATAATGCTTGTTTCTGCATTTGCAAATAGAGATTTTATTATGAGAGCATATAATGAAGCAGTAAAAGAAAGATACCATTTCTTTAGTTTTGGAGATGCTATGTTAATTATATAAATTGAAGGGAGAAAGAAATGTCAAAACCAGCAATTACATATGAACTAATACATAAAGACAAAAATTCAGGCGCAAGAAGAGGAGTTGTACATACTCCACATGGTGATATACAAACACCAGTATTTATGCCTGTTGGAACACAAGCAACAGTTAAGTCGCTTACACCTGAAGAGCTAAAAGATGAAGTAGGAGCACAAATTATTTTATCAAATACATATCATTTATATTTACGACCTGGACATGAGCTTGTAAAAGAAGCGGGTGGACTTCACAATTTTATGAGATGGGATAGACCTATACTTACAGATTGTGGCGGATTTCAGGTGTTTAGCTTGAGTGATTTAAGAACAATTTCAGAAGATGGAGTAGAATTTAAATCACATTTAGATGGAAGTAAGCATATGTTTACACCTGAAAAAGTAATGGAAATAGAGGAAGCACTTGGTGCAGATATTATTATGGCATTTGATGAGTGTTGCCCATATCCTTCTACATATGAATACACAAAGCAATCGATGGAAAGAACTACAAGATGGGCTAAGAGATGCAAAGATGCTCATACTACAGTGGACAAGCAAGGATTATTTGGAATTATTCAAGGTGGATTTTATGAAGATCTAAGAGAGCAAAGTGCAAAAGATTTAATAGCTCTTGACTTCCCAGGATATGCAATTGGTGGAATAAGTGTTGGAGAGCCTAAAGAAGAATACTTAAAAATGCTATATTATACAGCACCACTAATGCCAGAGAATAAACCAAGATATTTGATGGGAGTTGGAACTCCGGATTATTTGGTAGAGGCAGCACTTGCTGGAATTGATATGTGCGACTGTGTTCTTCCAACAAGAATTGCAAGAAATGGAACTGCAATGACATGGAATGGAAAAGTTGTTGTAAGAAATGCAAATTATGCAAGAGACTTTACACCACTTGATCCAGAGTGCGATTGCTATACTTGCAAAAATTATACAAGAGCATATATAAGGCATTTAGTAAAAGCAAATGAAATATTAGGAGTAAGATTACTTTCAATTCATAACCTAAGATTCTTGACGAAATTGATGGAAAGAGTTAGAATAGAAATAGAGAATGACAACTTGATAGGATTTAAAAATGAATTTTATCAAAAGTACGGATACACAAAAGAATAAATTGGGAGGTTTTATATGAATTTGTTAGAAAATGAAGAACAAATGCACAAAAGTAAAAATGCTAAAATTATTATGATAATTATTTCGGTAATTATTGTAATATTGATTGCTATAGGAGGAGTAGTACTTTATCAAATACAAAATGTTCAAAAAAATATGATTAAACTTACAATTGATGCAAAAAATATATCAAAATTTGATAGTGAATTATTTTTATTTGATGGTGATGAAGTATATATTTCTATAAGAGAATTTGCTGAACTTGTTGGATACAAAGGATATAATGGTGATTACACATCAGAAGGTTTAACAAAAGGATATATTCAAAATGATTATGAAGAAGCATCATATTCATTAAATTCAAATAAATTATATAAAAAATTATTATCAACAAATGATAATGAATATTATACAATGCAAAATCCTGTTAAAATTCAAAATAATAAGCTATATATGAGCTTAGATGGTGTTCAAACTGCAACAAATAGTTCAATAACATATAATGCAAGCAACAAACAGTTTATAATTTATACTCTTCCATATCTTGTAAGCTATTATAGTCAACAATTTCCAGATACAGATTTAAGCGAAAACAATGCGGATTTTAGTAATCAAAAAGCAATTTTATATGGAATGGTTGTAGTTAGAACTCTTAATGCAGAAGGAAAGCCAACAGGTAATTATGGTGTTAAAAATATTAATGGAAATGAGATAATTGGAAACAAGTATAGAAACATTAAATTCGTAGAAAGCACAGGAGAATTTATTGTTGAGACTGATAACGGAAAAATGGGAATTTTATCATCAACAGGAGTTACAAAAATTTCACCTTCATATGATGAGATAAAACAAATTGACAAAAATTTAAATTTATATATGGTTAAAAACAACAATAAATATGGAGTAATTAATCAAAATGGTAATGTTATAATTTACCTTGAATATGACCAAATTGGAATTGATACAACACAATTTGAAAGCAATAATATAAAAAATCAATACTTATTATTTGATAATTGTATTCCTGTACTTAGAGATAAAAAATGGGGATTCTATGATAAAACTGGAAAGCAAATAGTTGAAAATAAATTTGACGAGATTGGCTGTGTAATTGGTACTAAAGACGGAACAAGCAATCAAAATTTACTTGTTATTCCAGACTATGAAGCAATTGTTGTTGGAGAAATTAATAGCAAAACAGGTACAAGAAAATATGGACTTATAAATTCAAGAGGAGAAGAGCTTATTGGATGTGTACTTGATAGTTTATATTCTGTAAGAACATCTGGACAAGATATTTACTATATGGAACAAATAAAAAATGAGCAAACAACAGTAAGACGTGATGTTCTTGAATGGTTACAACAAAATGGAAGAAAGAAACCAACTGCTACAAATAATAATAGTGCTGAAAATAATAATGATGCAAGTAATACAAATACTGTTGAAGTACAAAGTCAAAACAAAGTAGTTGTACAAAATGCACAATAAATTATATTAAAGAAAAACATCTTTTATAAAACTATAAAAGGTGTTTTTTGTTCTTAATATTATTTTATATGCATAAAAATATTGTATACAAAATTCTGGGAGGTAAGATAGATGGAAGCTAAAGTTAAGGCTGATAAAAATATAATTCGTATAATAAAAGGTAGTGTATTTTCTATTTTAATTACACTTATATTGTTATTTATTTATGCAATATTACTTACTAGTACAAACATACCAGAAAGTACTATGTCAGTGGTTGTAATTACAATTACAGGAATAAGTATATTAATTGGAAGCTCGATTAGTAGTTTTAAAATAAAAAAAAGAGGTATTGTAAATGGTGGATTAGTTGGATTGATATATATTATTACAATATATTTAATTTCAAGTATTGCACTTATGGGATTTTCAATGAATATAACTTCAATTATTATGCTTATAGTTGCAATTGTAATTGGAATGATAGGAGGAATAATAGGTGTCAATTTATAAAAAATTCTTTGTCAAAAAATGGGGAAAACTTTTTTGGCTAAAATAGTTGAATTTTTTGCAATTTTAATATAGAATTGGTAGGAAACAAATTTGATTTTTACGGAGGAGAAGATGATTACACTAGAAGATGTTAAAAATAATCAAGAAATAAAGGAACTTATAAGAAGTTCTCAGGTACAACTTGATGCACTTGGATATACAGAACATTCTACAAGACATATTACAATTGTATCTAATAGAGCGGGTGAGGTATTAGAAACTTTAGGATATCCGGAAGAAAGAATTGAGCTTGCTAAGATTGCAGGATATATGCATGATATTGGAAATTGCGTTAACAGAGTTGATCATGCACATAGTGGAGCAATACTTGCGTATCAAATATTAAAAGATATGGGAATGGATGTAAAACATAGAACAGAAATAATGATGGCGATAGGCAATCATGATGAACAAACAGGAACAGCAGTATCAGATATATCAGCTGCATTAATTCTTGCAGATAAATCTGATGCACATAGAAGTAGAGTTGTAAATAAAAATATTTCATCTTTTGATAAGCATGATAAAGTAAATTATGCAGTAACAGAATCAAAATTCATACTTAATAAAGAAGAAAGAAAAGTTACACTAGATTTAACAATTGATACAAAAATATCTCCAGTTTTAGACTATTTTGAGATATTTATGGATAGAACTATGATGAGTAAATATGCGGCTAAATATTTAGGAATATGGTTTGAATTAATTATAAATGATATTAAATTATTATAGGAGGAAAAGTAAGTGAAAGTAGATAAAGGATTAAAAATAGCATTAGTTATATTATTGATTGTATTGGTTTCAATTATTTCTTTTGCAGGATTATATGTACAAGATAAAAAATCAATGGTAAATGTATTAAAGGATTACCAATTAGGGATGGATCTAAAAGGAAGCAGAGTTGTTACAACAAATGTTGGAACAGGTAATAAAACAATATACTATGACAAAGATGGAAATGAAGTTAAAAGTGAAGATAAAGAAGGAAGCAAAAAAGAAGTTCCAATTAACAGTGAAGAAAGTTTAACTGTTGACAACTATAAAAAAACAAAAAATATAGTTGAAAAAAGATTAAGTGATTATGGAATCTCAGAGTACTTAATTAGACTTGATGAAAAAACAGGAAAAATGACTGTTCAAATTCCAGAAGATGATGACACAGATTTGGCTGTTCAATATATTTACACAAAAGGTAAATTTACTATAGTTGGGGAAAATAATGAGGTATTGCTTGATGAAACAAATGTAAAAAAAGCAACAGCCACATATGGGACAACCACTTCTGGTACAACGGTTTATTTAAATATAGAATTTAATAAAGATTCTGTAGAAAAATTAAGAGAAATAAGCAATACGTATGTAAAATCAACAGATGAATCTGGAAAAGATACAACAAAAAAATTCACAATGAAAATTGATGATAATACAATAACAAGCACAAGTTTTGGAGAAGAAATAAAAAATGGAATTTTACAAATTTCAGTTGGAAGTGCGACAACAAATGTATCGGAAATAAATAGTTATTTAGCTGAAGCAAGAAATTTAGCTATTTTAATAAATGATGGTAGTCTACCACTTGAATATGATTTAGCACAAAATAGATTTATTTCATCTGATATAACAACAGATAATCTTACAATGGCAGGTATAGTTATTTTAGTTACTATTGTTATAGGTGCAATTGTTCTTGGAATTTTATATAAAAAGAATGGAATTTTAGCAGGAATTGCAAACATTGGATATTTAGCTGTTTTGTTAATTATAGTTCGTTATACAAATGTTATTTTAACAATCGAAGGAATATTTGGAATATTAATTTCTATTGTATTAAACTACATATTCACAATACGTTTATTAAAAACTATGAAAACAGAAGAGGATACAAAGAAAGCATATAATAATACAGCTAAATCAATGGTATTTATATTGATTCCAGCATTGGTTATAGCTATTGCATTGTGTTTTGCAGGATGGATGCCAATTTATAGTTTTGGAGCATTAATGTTCTGGGGATTACTTACAATATTTATATACAACACAGTTATTACAAGAACTTTGATGGTAATAAGTACAAAAAAATAATGAAAAAGGATGAGATTTAATATGAAAAAAGTTATATATGGAATTTTAGCTTGTGTTATTATTTCAGGAATAATTATCACAGCTACAATAGGACTAAATGCTGATATTACATATAGTAAAAATGTTGAAATAGATGCATATATAGGTAAAACTGCTGAAATAAAAGATATAAAGCAAATTGCTAAAGAAGTTTTTGGCAACGAAAAAATTATAGTTCAAAAAATAGAATTATTTGATGATATGTTTTCAATTACAATGAAAGACAAATCAGATAATGAATTAAATGAAAAAGTAGAACAATTTACAAATAAGCTAAATGAAAAATATTCTACAGAATTAAAAGTTGATAATGACATTACAATAGTTCATAATCCAAAAATAAGACTATCAAGTATCATTAAGCCATATGCTTGGCCAATTGCAATAAGCACAGTAATTATACTTGCATTTGTAGCAATAAGATATAAAAAAATAGGTTTAGTAAAAACAATTGCATCATATGCAGGATTTGTATTATTAGTTGAAGGAGTATATTTTGGACTACTTGCAATTACAAGATTTCCAATAAATAGATTTGTTATTCCAGTTGGACTTTCACTAATGATTATTACATTTACAACATTAAGCTTTAAAAATGAACAAAAACTTCAAGAAAAAATTGATGAAGAAAAGAAAAAATAGTCATATGATTTGTAACGAAAAAGGACAGTATTAATATAATATATTAATACTGTTCTTTTTTATATACTAGGAAATTTTTCATTTCCTAGTATATAAAGATGCTACAATCGCTATTGCCTTTGAAATTTCCTCCTTTTAGTCTGAAACTCAAATCGGCTTTGGACAAAGGGCGGCTTACGTCGCTTTGCTCTATAGGAAGTGATTAAATATAGGAAGTGATTAAAATGTTTAAAATGTTCAAAGAAATTTTATATAGAAGTTTTGATGTAAGAGATTTATCATATAAAAGAATAAAAGAAATGCTACAAGAAGATAAAAACAGCATACTGATAGATGTTAGAAGCAAGCAGGAATATGCTGAAGGGCATCTTGCTAATAGCATTAATATTCCTCTATATGAGATGGAATTTCAAAATGATAAAATACCTACAAATAAACAAAACACAATTATTGTATATTGTGCAAGTGGGCATAGAAGTAGGCAAGCAAAAGAAAAATTGGAAAAAATGGGATATACAAATGTGTATAGCTTAAAAAATGGATTGGATGGGATGTAAAGTTTTCTTTTACATCCTTTAATCACGTTTAAAAAAATATAGAATAAAATATGTATATCTAACAAAGGTTTAGCAGATAATATTACATATATGAAGGGAGAATTCTATGTATGAAGTCATATTGCATAAAGTCAAATAACGATAAAATTATAGAGTATCTGCTAGACAGAATTGAAAACATAAATTTTGAAAATATATATTATTGTAGTAAAAATTTTGAAATTTACAAAAATGTAATAATACATTATGTTGGTCAAAATGTTAAAAATTTTGAGAATTTTATATCAGAACTTGTTTCTAATACTATTATAAGCTTTTATGAGGAAAAAATACTTACAAGGATAATAAATAATAATTATTTTTATTTTGATAATTATGAAAGAAAAATTATACTTGAAAATTGTAAAGAAATATGTAAACTTGAAGAATTTGAAAGAAATGAAAATTTATTTAATCAGGTTTTAAGCTATATAAAAGAAAACAAAAAAATAGTGCTTGAAGGTATAGCTAATTTTAGAGTTTCTGATTATATAAAAGAACTTGATAATATCGTGGATATGGCTGTAAACCAGTATATAATTGAGAAGGAATATAATGAATTTATAACTTTGCTTAAAGCATATGTAAATACTGCTAAAATTGGTCCAAATTTAGTTCACTTAATTTATACCAATGGCGAATCGATACTTCTTGATGAAGAAAAAAATATAATACCTTTATCAGAAAATATTACAAATGTAAAATATCTATCTGATATTTCCTTTTCGTCAAATGATTATGCTTTAAATACGCTTTTAAGTTTACTACCTCGTAATATAGAAATTCATTTGATTTGCAATGAAGATGAATTTATAAATACATTAAAATTGATTTTTGAGGACAGAATTTCTATTTGTAGGGAGTGTAATATTTGTAAAACTTATAAAATGATACAAAATGTGCGAGAAATTTAGACGAATTTATAAATTTTTGTAGAAATTTGTAAAAAGGTGTGATATAATATATGGGCTTTAAAAAGAGAATAGAAAGGAAATGATATAATATGTTAAGAAAAACAAAAATTATTTGTACTTTAGGACCAGCAGTTGATGATGTTAAAAAAATGGAAGAATTAATTAATGCTGGAATGAATGTTGCAAGATTCAATTTTTCTCATGGAGATTATGAAGAACAATCAGGTAGAATTGAATTATTTAAACAAGCGAGAGAAAATACAGGTGCACCAGTTGCTATGCTACTTGATACAAAAGGACCAGAAATTAGAATTGGCAAATTTGCTACAGGTGAAGCAAATTTAAAAGCTGGAGACACATTTACACTATTAAATGAAGATGTTGATGGAGATGACACAAAAGTTTCTGTAACATACAAAAATTTAGCAAATGAAGTTCCAGTTGGAACAAGGATATTAATAAATGATGGATTAATAGAAGTTATTGTAAAAGAAATTAAAGGGAAAGACGTTGTTTGCGAAGTAGTAAATGGTGGAAGATTAACAAATAAAAAGAGTATAAACATACCAAATTCTACAATTAATTTACCAAGCCTAACAGATAAGGATATATCTGATATAAAATTTGGAATTGAAAAAGGATTTGATTATATCGCTGCATCATTTATAAGAAAAGCAGAAGATATAGTAAATATCAAAAAAGTATTAGATGAAAACGGTGGAAACCATATTAAAGTTATAGCTAAAATAGAAAATAGACAAGGTATTGATAACTTTGATAAAATTCTTGAAGTAGCAGATGGAATTATGGTTGCCAGAGGTGACTTAGGTGTTGAAATTCCAATGGAAGAAGTTCCAATTCGTCAAAAAGAATTTATTAGAAAATGTTGCCAAGCTGGAAAACCAGTAGTAACAGCCACTCAAATGTTAGAGTCTATGGTAAATAACCCAAGACCAACAAGAGCAGAAGTTAGTGATGTTGCTAATGCTATTTATGATCAAACAAGTGCCATAATGCTTTCAGCAGAATCAGCAGCTGGAAAATATCCAATCCAATGTGTTGAAACAATGGATAAAATTGCAAAAGCAGTTGAAGGTTCAATTAAATATTGGAAGAGATTTAAAAACAGAGAATATGATCTAAATGAAGAAGATTATGAATATAACTTAAATTATTCTACATGTTTAACAGCAATGAGAATGGATGCAAAAGCAATATTTGCGTATACACATACAGGTAGAACTGTTAAAAACTTAGCTGGATTTTTACCAAAATGTCCAATATATGCTATAACAGATAATAAAACAATATATAAACAACTTGCTTTAATCTTTGGTGTTAGACCAATCTATGTAGAGACAAAAGATTCTATAGAAGATATGATTAAAGATGGTGTTGAAATAGCTGAAAAAGTTGGAGTAGTTAAAAAAGGAGATTTAGTTGCTGTAGCAGGTGGAGCATCAATTTTAACTGATGAAAACAACCATTTAATGAATAAAACAATTGGTGGAATTTTAAAAATATAGATTGAATACGATTAATTAAGAAGTGTGAACTCAAGTATCACACTTCTATTTTTTTGTCATAATATGTAATATAGTAATATTAAAAGGAGGCAAAAATATGTATACAAGATATAATAGATACTGTGGATGTTGCAATCAAAACAATATTGATAATCAAGTATTAGAAAATGTTTGTGATGATGTAAATCAAAATGCAGTTCAATACAGTAATACACCATGTTATTATCAGAAAATGGATAACAGTATGAGTTGTGGATGTGGATTTGATGAAGATATGAATTTATTTCCAAATAATCCAATGCTTGCACAGAGTTATGTTCCAATGCAATATATGGATAAAACATTTACACCATGTTGTGGACTAAAAATGGGAACAATTTTCCCTGAACTTGTAAGTCCTTATAGACCTGGGCAAAGTATGGAATTTAATGATTATTTAAGAGCAAGAAATGAAATAGGAGAGGGGTGTAATAGATAATGGAAGAAAATACTGAAAAAAGAAATTGTGGATGTGGCAAAATGATGGATAGTATGAATTGCAATTATACTCCTGAAGGAATAAATGCTGCATTTGGATATAATGCATCAAGCTTGTCTAATGAACTAAATTGCAATTGTTCAAACAATACAGACGGGTGCTGTAACAATAGAGATGCTGTACGAGAAGAAATGATGAGGCAAATGAAATGTTTGAATTTTGCAATCGTTGAACTCGCAGAATATTTGGATACACATCCAAGTGATCAAAAAGCACTATGTTTACACAGAGAATATTGTAATCAATATAATCAGGTAAAAGAAAAATATCAAAAAATATTTGGACCATTATCTATCTATTGCCCATGCAATAAATGGAGATGGCTAGAGGAGCCATGGCCTTGGGAAAGGAGTGATTTTAATGTGGACTTATAATAAAGTATTACAATATCCTGTAAATATAAAATGTTCAAATCCGAGACTTGCAAAATTTATCATATCTCAATATGGTGGTCCTGATGGAGAACTTGCTGCATCTCTTAGATATTTGTCACAAAGGTTTGGTATGCCAGATCAAAAATCAAAGGCAATTTTAAATGATATTGGTACAGAAGAATTAGCTCACCTAGAAATGGTTGGTTCAATTGTGCATCAATTAACTAAAGGATGTAGTGCAGAAGAGCTTGAACGTGCTGGACTTGGAGCATATTATACAGACCATGGAGTAGATGTATATCCTCAATCAGCAGCAGGAATGGCGTTTAATGCAAATTGCTTAGCGTGCAAAGGAGATCCTATTGCAAACTTGCAGGAAGACTTGGCAGCAGATGCTGCTACTTCGATAGTACAACATAAAATTAAATACATAAATTTTACATATATAGGTTTAAAATAGATATGTCACAAATACATTGAAAATAAAATATTGAAAAG
>CAJMLO010000023.1 GCA_905214245.1 uncultured bacterium | reverse complement strand
AAAAAAATAAAATTAATAAATTATTAAGTAATAACTATTGCAAAGTTTGGTAAAATAGGGTAATATAGTAGAAGAATTTTAGTGATATCTTATTTTAGATATCACTTTATAAAATAAAATGATAAATTAGAGATATTTAGGAAAGGAAACAAAGAAATGGAGAAAAGCATATTGCAGTGTTTGGAAAATACAACAAAAAGGTTTCCAAATAAACTAGCTTTTGAGGATATAAATAGAGGAGCTACATACAAGGAATTTACAGAAAATTGTAGAAAAGTAGGAACAGGACTTGCAAAATTAAATGAAATTAATAAGCCTATCGCTATTTTTATGGATAAGTCAGTTGCATGCTTAGAGACTATGATGGGTATTTTATATAGTGGAAACTTTTATACAGTGCTTGATAATAAATCACCTGAGGAAAGAATCCACCATATATTTAATACATTAAGCCCTATTGCAATTGTAACAGATAAGAAAAATGAGAAAAAGGCAAGAACACTTGAATTTAATGGATCAATATTTGTATATGAAGATTTAATATGTGAAAAAGAAAACACAGAATTACTAAAAGAAATATCAAATGAAATAATTGATACAGATCCAATGTATATTTTATTTACATCCGGCTCTACTGGAGTTCCAAAAGGAACAGTTATTTCACATAAGGCTGTGCTTGCATATGCTACATGGGTAAAAGATACATTTGAAATAACAGAGGAAACAAAGTTTGGAAATCAAACACCTTTTTATTTTAGTATGTCAATAACAGATGTATTTTCTACAATTTTAACAGGTGCAACACTATATGTAATACCAAAAATGTATTTTTCTTTCCCAGTTAAACTTCTTGAATATTTAAAAGAAAAAGAAATAAATACAATTTATTGGGTTCCATCAGCACTATGCATAGTTGCAAATTTAGGTGCACTTGCAGAAGCGGATTTGCCAGATTTAAGAAAGGTAATGTTTGCAGGTGAGGTAATGCCTATGAAACAACTTAATATGTGGAGAAAAAAATTTCCAGATGTTATGTTTGCAAACCTTTATGGACCAACAGAGACAACAGATATTTGCACATATTATATTGTAGATAGAAAATTTGAAAATACAGAAACATTACCTATTGGAAAACACTGTAACAATTGTGATGTAATGATAATAAAAGATGATGGAACAAGAGCAGGTAAAGGAGAAGAAGGCGAACTTTGTGCAAGAGGCTCATTTCTTGCAATGGGTTATTATAACAATCCTGAAAAAACAAATTCTGTATTTGTTCAAAATCCACTAAATAAAGCATATCCTGAAATTATATATAAAACAGGAGACATTGTTAAGGAAAATGAAAGAGGAGAAATAATTTATATTTCGAGAAAAGATTTTCAAATAAAACATATGGGATACAGAATTGAGCTTGGAGAGATTGAGACAGCAATAAATGCTATAGAAGGAATTATTGCATGTGCTTGTGTATATGATGAGAAAAATTCTAAAATAGTTCTATTCTACCAAGGAAATAAACTTGAAGAAAAGGATTTACTAGAACAAGCAAAAGCAAAACTTCCAAATTATATGTGCCCAAATGAAATACATTGTATTGACAGAATGCCATATAATGCTAATGGAAAAATAGATAGAAAAGAATTAAAAAATAGATTATCATAAAAAGAAAGGATAGAAAAATGGAAGAATTAATAGAATTATTAAATGGAATTAAACCTGAGGTTGATTTTGAAAACAATGAGCATTTAATTGATGATGAGGAATTAGACTCATTTGATATTGTAACAATAGTTGCAGCAATTAATGATCAATTTGATGTTGAAATTAAGCCTGGTGATATTATTCCAGAAAACTTCAATTCAGCAGAAGCAATGTATGAATTAATCCAAAGATTAGAAGAAGAGTAATAAGATTAAATAGAGCATAGCATTTGAACTGTTCCTTGGAAGTCGGATAGCTCAGATACTTGCTCTATTTGAACTTGTAAATGGACAAAAATAAAAGGAGAAAATAGAAATGGCAATCAATTCAATAGGATTTATAGCTTTTGTTGTTATAACATGTGTTTTGTATTTTGCGTTTCCTAAAAAGGCAAAATGGTTTGTACTTCTTGCTTCAAGCTATGCTTTTTATTGGTTTTCTAGCAATAAACTAATTGCATATATGCTAATCACAACTATCAGTATTTATTTAGGAGCATTACTACTTGATAAAACTGAGAAAACAGCAAAGGCAAAATGTAAAACAATAGACAACAAAGATGAAAAAAAGAAAATAAAAAAACAAGCAAAGAAAAAGAAAAAATGGATAGTTTTCTTTTTAGTACTTATTAATTTTGGAATTTTAACATATTTAAAATATTCAAATTTCTTGGTAGGAAGTTTAAATTCAATACTGCACTTAAATTTCCAAATGCCTTTTGCTAAAATAATATTACCACTTGGTATTTCATATTATACATTGCAAGCAATAAGCTATGTTATAGATGTATATAGAGGAAAATATGAAGCCGATAAAAATTTTGCAAGAGTTGCATTATTTGTATCATTCTTCCCACAAATGGTTGAAGGACCAATTGGAAGATATGATGACCTAGCTCATCAATTATATGAACCACACAAATTTAGTTATGAAAATGCAAAATATGGTATACAATTGATGCTATGGGGATATTTTAAAAAAATGGTAATTGCAGATAGAGCAGCTCTTTTTGTAAATACTGTTTTTGGAAACTATCAGGAATATTCAGGAATTCCTATATTTGTTGCAGTTGTATTTTACACACTTCAAATATACGCAGAATTTTCAGGTTGTATGGACATAGTAACAGGTACAGCTCAAATAATGGGAATAAAAATGGCAGAAAACTTTAGAAGACCATTTTTCTCAAAATCAGTACAAGAGTTTTGGAGAAGATGGCACATTACTCTTGGAACATGGCTAAAAGATTACGTTTTCTATCCAGTATCTTTATCAAAAGCTACAGTTCATGTTACAAATGGTGCAAAGAAAATATTTAAGAAAAGCTATATTTCAAAATTAATTCCAGCAGCCTTTGCATTATTCTTTGTATGGCTTGGTAATGGAATCTGGCATGGTGCAAGTGTTAAGTACATTTGTTATGGATTATATTATTATGTAATAATGATTTTAGGAATGTTATTTGAACCACTTGGAGAAAAGATAGTAAAAATATTTAAAATAGATAAAGATTGTTTTGGATATAGATTATGGCAAATGCTAAGAACTACTGCATTTGTATTGTTTGGAATGCTAATATTTAGAGCAACAAGCTTAGAAAATGCAAATCAAATGTTTATGTCCATGTTTACATCTCAAAATATAGGAATGATATTTGATGGAAGATTATATAACATAGGATTTACAGGAGCAGATTTTATTGTTCTTATAATTGGTATGATAATTATGTTTGTTGTAAGCTTACTACAAGAAAAAGGATATAATATTAGAGAAACAATATCAAAACAAAATATTCCATTTAGATGGTGTTTATACTATATGATTATTTTTGCAATAATTTTATTTGGAATTTATGGACCTGGATATAATGTTAGTGACTTTATTTATGGTCAATTCTAAATATAAAAATTACAATTTAACATAGAGAAAGGAACAAGATAGAAATGGATAAATTAAAGATAATACTACGAGTAGTAACATTTTGCATTATAGGAATTATATTGTTTTGGATATTACAAAATATCTTTATTCCAAAAACAGAATATACAACAATTATAAAAGAATTTTATGAAGAGCCTAAAGACTCGCTAGATATATTATTTATGGGAGATAGCTCTATTTATAGAGGAATTTCACCAATGCAATTGTGGAAAGAATATGGATATGCAGGATATGATTTTTCATCACCAGCACAAAAAACATGGGATCAGTATTACTGCTTAGAAGAAGCTTTGCAATATCAAAAACCAAAATTAGTTGTAATAAATGCTGAAAGTTTATTTGATTCAAAGCCAATGAAAAATGGATATCAAAGGCATTTGTTTGATAATATGAAATTTGGAAAAAATAAAATTAAAGCATTAAGAGATCCACAGGGGAATATTTCAACATCAAGACAGCTATCATTTGTGATGCCATTACTTAGATTTCACGATAGATGGAAAGAATTAACAGAAGATGATTTTGCAGGAACATTTGGTCAAGCATATCACAATAATGAAGTATTTAAAGGATGTTGGCTTGGGAAGACTACAAAAGCATATAAGGCACCTAAAAATCCAAAAAAACAACAAAATAATCTAATAACTCAAAATGCTGAAAAATACTTAGACAAAATTAAAGAATTGTGCGACAAAAATAATATTGAATTAATGATATTATTTCCACCTACCCCTAAAAATTGGTCTGAAGAAAAAAATACAAGTGTGCAAAGATGGGCTGACACCAATAACGTGAAATTTTTAGATGCAAATAAAAGCTCTGAAAAATTAAAAATTAATTGGAAAACTGATACATCTGATGGCGGAACTCATTTAAATGTAAAAGGCGCACAAAAATTTACAGAGTTTGTCGGTAAATTTATAAATTCAAATTATGATATTCCAAATCATAAAAATGAAAAAAATTATCAATCATGGAATGAAGAACTTGTAAAATATGAGGAATTTTTAAACAAAAAGCAGTAAAACACTTGACAAATCAACAAAAATGATGTAAAGTATATTAGCATTACAAATTATGCTAATATACTTTATTTTTTAGTGTATTTGTTTTGCAACTAAAAATAGGAAGTGATAAGATGGAAAAACATATTGAAATAGGTATGCTTTGCGATATATATGGCAAGCTTTTAACGCAAAAACAATATGACATTATTAATGATTATTATAATAATGATTTATCACTATCTGAAATTGCTGAAAATAATAATATAACAAGACAAGCAGTAAGAGATATACTAAAAAAGGGGGAAAACAAACTTTTCGAATATGAAGAAAAGCTTTTGGTTATGAAAAGAACATTAAATCAAGAAAAACAAATACAGCAAATCTTAACACAATTAAGCAAGATAGAAGAAACAGCATCAGATAAAAAGATTGAGAAGATTTTGAATAACATTAGAAAAGAACTAATTTGTTTAAATTAGTATATGTAAAGAGGAGGAGCAAGTATAATGGCATTTGAGGGATTATCTGAAAAACTTCAAGCAGTAACAAGAAAACTAAGAGGTAAATCAAGAATTACTGAATCAGACTTAAAAGAAATGCTTAGAGAAGTAAAACTTGCATTACTAGAAGCTGACGTTAACTATGCAATTGTAAAAGAATTTATAAATACAATACAAGAAAAAGCTTTAGGACAGGATGTTTTGAAATCTTTAACACCTGGTCAGCAAGTAATAAAAATTGTAAAAGATGAACTTATAGAACTTCTAGGTGGAACAGAAAGTAAAATTAATTTTACCCCAAACCCACCAACAATAATTATGCTAGTTGGACTTCAAGGTTCACGGAAAAACTACTACTGCAGGTAAGCTTGCCAATCTTTTAAGAAAACAAGGTAAAAAGCCACTACTTGTTGCATGTGATGTTTATAGACCAGCAGCAATTAAGCAACTTCAAGTTGTTGGAGGACAGTTAAATATACCAGTTTTTGCAAATGAAAACTCAAAAGATGTTGTGAAGATTGCAAGACAAGCAATTGATACAGCAATAAGCAAATTAAATGATGTTGTTATATTAGATACAGCAGGTAGACTTCATATAGATGAAGAACTAATGAATGAGCTTAAAAATGTAAAAGCAAATGTTAAGCCACATGAAATCTTATTGGTTGTAGATTCTATGACAGGTCAAGATGCTGTAAATGTTGCAAAAGCATTTAATGATAGTTTAGGAATTGATGGAGTTGTTTTAACAAAACTTGATGGTGATACACGTGGTGGTGCTGCAATTTCTGTAAAGAAAATTACAGGGAGACCAATTAAGTTTGCAGCAACTGGCGAAAAATTAAGTGATATCGAAGTATTTCATCCAGATAGAATGGCATCAAGAATTTTAGGAATGGGTGATGTACTTTCAATTATAGAAAAAGCTGAAGAATCATTTGACATGGAAGAGGCTGAAAAGCTTGAAAAACAAATGAAACAGAAAAAGGACTTAGACTTAGATGATTATTTAGCTCAATTGAAACAAATCAAAAAAATGGGTTCATTTTCATCATTATTAAAAATGATACCAGGCATGAATCAATTAAAAGATGTAAAAGTTGATGACAAAGAATTTGTTAGAATAGAAGCAATGATTTCTTCAATGACAAAAGAAGAAAGAAAAAATCCAAAATTGTTAAATGGAAATAGACGTTTAAGAATTGCAAGAGGAAGTGGAACTACAGTTCAAGACATCAACAAATTCATGAAATCTTTTGAAATGACTCAAAAAATGATGAGAAAAATGCAAAATGAAAAGAATCTAAAGAAGATGATGAAGGGAATTAACCCAAATGATTTAAAAGGAATGCTTAAATAGCATTACATAATTTAGTTTTTAATTTTTAATATATATCAAGATTTAAGCTAAACTTAAATCTTACGCAAATTTTCAGGAGGTGAATATTATGGTAAAAATCAGATTACAAAGACAAGGTGCTAAAAAAGCTCCATTCTATCATATTGTTGTTGCAGATTCAAGAAGCCCAAGAGATGGAAAAATCATCGAAAAAATTGGTTCATACAATCCAATGACAGATCCAGCTACAGTTGTTCTTGATAAAGAAAAAGTAGAAAAATGGATTAAAGATGGCGCAAAACCAACAGATACAGTTAAAGCTTTAATTGAAAAAGCTAACTAATTTTAGATACTATAAATAGGAGAAATGCTAATGAAAGATATCTTAGAAAGTATCATATTAAACATTGTAGATGATAGAGATGCAGTTTCTATTTCAGAAAAAATAGATGGCGAGAATATTGTTTACTCTGTAAAGGTTGCAAATAATGACATGGGGAGAGTAATTGGTAAGCAAGGTAAAATTGCAAAAGCAATACGTACTCTTATGAAATCATTAGGTGCAAAGGAAAAGAAAAAAATAACAATAGAATTTGTAGATTAATTACTACAAAAAAGAAGGGTAATATGAAACAAGAATATTTCGAAGTTGGCCAAATAGTTAATACATTTGGAATTAAGGGATTTGTAAAAGTTAAACCTTTTACAGCTGATATGGAAAGATTTGAAGAACTAAAAAGTGTACTTGTTGTAAAAAACAAAGAACTAATAGAGATGCAAATTGAAGAAGTTAAATATAGGCAAACAGTAGTGTTATTAAAACTAAAAGGCGTAGATAATATGAATGATGCTGAAAAGCTAAAAGGTTGTTATTTAAAAATTCATAGAAAAGATGCAAGAAAGCTTCCAGAAGGAACATATTTTATTGCAGACCTTATAGGTGCAAGTGTATATACAGAAGAAGGCGAGTTACTTGGAAAAGTAGATGACATTTATAATAACAAAAGTAGTGATATTTATGTTGTTAAAAATGAACTTGGAAAGCAAATTCTTTTACCTGGAATTGATGAAGTAATAAAACATGTAGATATAGAAAATGAAAAAATAATAGTACATTTATTAGAAGGATTAAGATAGGTGAAAATATGAAATTTGATATACTTACTCTTTTTCCAGAAATGTTTGCTCCACTTGAGCAAAGCATTATAGGAAGAGCGGTAGAAAATAATCGAATTGAAATAAATTTAACAAATATCAGAGACTTTTCAAAAGATAAACACAAAAAAGTTGATGATACACCTTATGGTGGGGGAAAAGGAATGGTCATTAGACCGGATGTTGTATATGATGCATATGAAGCTGTAAAAGATGAAAATGCAAAAATTATATACATGTCACCCAAAGGTAAGGTTCTTAACCAAGAAAAAGTAAAAGCACTATCAAAGGAAAATCATTTAATTATCTTATGTGGGCATTACGAAGGAATTGACCAAAGAGTTTTAGATGAGATTGTAGATGAAGAAATTTCAATAGGAGATTATGTACTAACAGGTGGAGAGATACCAGCAATGGTACTTGTAGACAGTGTTAGTAGATATGTTGAAGGTGTTTTATCAGAAGGTTCAACTTCGGAAGAATCATTTTCAGATGGACTTTTGGAGTATCCTCAATATACAAGACCAGAAGAATTTAGAGGTAAAAAGGTGCCAGAGGTTTTAATTTCTGGACATCATGAAAATATAAAAAAATGGCGAGAAGAAAAATCCTTAGAGATTACTAAAAAAAATCGTCCAGATTTATTAAAATAGTATGCAAGTTTGTAAGACAAACCGATACATTAAATTAAAGAAAGGAGGATATCATAATGGATATCATAAAATCAATTGAACACGAACAACTTAAAAACAAGATACCTGAATTAAAAGTTGGTAATACAGTAAGAGTACACCAAAGAATTAAAGAAGGAAATAGAGAAAGAATACAAGTATTTGAAGGAATTATAATTAAAAAACAAGGTGGAGGAGTAAATGCAACATTTACAGTAAGACGTGTAGCTTACGGTGTTGGTGTTGAAAAAACATTCCTAGTTCATTCACCAATGGTTGAAAAAGTTGAGGTTGTTAGAGTTGGTAAAGCAAGACGTGCTAAATTATACTATCTAAGAGATAGAATTGGTAAAGCTGCTAAGACTAAAGAAGATGTTACAGCTAGAATTGAAAATAGAGAAATCGTTATCAAAGAAGAACTACCTACTGAAGAACCAGCAGTAGAAGAGGTTGTAGCAGAAGAAACAACAGAAACACCAGCTGAATAATATTTATATAAAAAAGATGTGAAGTTTAAACCTCACATCTTTTTTATATATTAGGAAATTTCTCATTTCCTAGTATATAAAAATGCTACAATCGCTATTGCCTTTGAGATTTTCTCCTTTTAGTCGAAAACTCAAATCGGCTTTGAACAAAGGGCGACCTAAAGTCGCTTTGTTCTTTTATCTCATCATTTTACTTGCATCTGCATATTTTTTTAATCTTTGATATGCTAAATAGTTAATTGTTCCGGCAGGGAAGTTACCATATTCATCTTTTTTACCAGCAGGAACTCCTGTTAAAATTTCTATTCCTTCTTCAATTGTAGAAATTGCATAAATGTGGAATAATCCATTTCTTACACTATCTACTACTTCTGTAGAAAGATTTAGATTGTGTACATTTTGCTTTGGTATAATAACTCCATGAGAACCATTTAGTCCTCTCATTTTGCAAATTTGATAGAATCCTTCAATTTTATCATTTGCTCCGCCAATTGGTTGAATTTCACCTTTTTGATTTACGGAACCAGTAACTGCTAAAGATTGATTTATAGGTATTCCAGATAGGCTTGAAAGTATAGCATACAATTCTGTTGAAGAAGCACTATCTCCATCTACACCATTATATAATTGCTCAAAACAAATACTTGCTGTAAGAGAGAGAGGTATATCTTGTGCAAACATTTCTCCAATATATGCACTAAGAATTAAGATTCCCTTTGAGTGGGTAGAGCCTGAAAGCTCAACTTCACGCTCGATATTTATTACTCCATTTTTTCCTGTGTATGTGTTTGCAGTAATTTTTACAGGTTTTCCAAATGTATAATCTCCAACGTTCATTATCGTTAAACCATTTATTTGTCCAACTTTTTCACCTGTTGTATCAATTAAAAGAGTATGCTCTTTTATCATTTCAACATATTTATCATCATATTTTCTAACTCGATTTGTTTTTTCAGTTAAAGCTTTTGTAATGAATTCCCCTGTTATTATTTTAGCTCTTGAAAGTTTAGCCCATGTAGCAGCTTCTGCAACGATTTGTGATAAATCAGTAAACCTTGTAGAAAGTTTAGCTTGATCATCAGCAAGTTTAGACGCATATTCTATTATTTTAGCCATTGCTGTATTATCAAGAGGTGGCAAATGTTCGTGGTCACAATATCCTTTAACGAATCGTGCAAGTTTGTTTGCATTATCTTTATTCATTGGTGCATCATCTGCAAATTCAACCTTCATTTTAAATAATTTTCTAAAGTCTGGATCCATAGCAAGCAATGTTTGATAAATATTTTCATCACCTATTAAAATTACTTTTAAATAAAGTGGAATAGGTTCTGGTTTTAGAGAAATCATAACCATAGATGAACGAGGATCTGCAGTGTTTTCTATTCCTAATTCCTTGCTACGAAGTACTTTTTTTAATGTATCATAGCATAAACTATTTGTAAGTAGGTCATTTGCTTGGAAGATTAAATAACCACCATTTGCTATATGAAGTAGTCCGGGCTTTAACATTGTAAAATCTGTTTTTAATGCTCCATAATAATTCTCATATTCTAATTTACCAAATATATTATGGTAAGAGTAGTTTGTGTCTGCAATTACAGGAGCTCCTTCAAGCTTGCTGTTATCTACAAAAAGATTTACCCTATAATTTAGCCATGGCTTTTGTAATTCTGGTCTTGACATTTGTTGAGGTGTCTGTGTTTTATTAGTATCGTCAACAATAAAACAAGAAATATTTTTTAAAATATCTGTTTTAATGTCATAAAGGAATTTGACAATTCTTTTTTCTTTTTTGTATTTATTTTTTATTGTATTTAAATGTGTATTGATAGTAAGAAGCGCAATATTTGATTGCCATTCTTCAACACGTTTATTAGATTCTTTTTCAATAGATTTTATTTCTCCAATTGCTTGCATAATATGTTCTTGAACAATAGAAGATTTATCTTCAAACTCTTTTCTTACTTTTTCGTCTAACTTATTGAATTCTTCTTCTACAATTGGCTTTCCATCTATAACTGGCATCATATAAATTCCATTTTGAGCTGATTTAACTTGAAATCCATATTCGGATGATTTCTTGTTAAGCTCTTGCAATAAAAGTTCACGTTTATTTTGAAATTCTTGTTTAATTAGGTTTTTCTCTTTTTCAAAATCCTCGTTATTAAAAGTATTTTTTATATCAACTTTTATGTCATTGATAAAAGTATTCATATCTGATTCAAATTCTTTACCTTTACCTGCTGGTAGAGAAACTGCCAAAGGTTCGTTTGGATTATCAAAATTATAGATATAGCACCAATCATTTGGAACTTTTTTCTTTTTTGATATTGTCTCTAGTGCATTTTTTGTATAAGACGTTTTTCCAACACCATATGGGCCTTCAACATAAAGATTATATCCATTTGAGTCGACATTTAGTCCAAATTCAAGTGCTTTGATACCACGTTCTTGGCCAATTCCAGTGCTTATTGTTTCAAGTTCATCTGTTGTAGTAAAATCAAAAATTTTGGAATCACATGTAAGCTTTAAATCTTTATAGTTTAATTCATTTTTATTTTTCATTTGTATCTCCTCCAAAAATATTTATATTTAGTATGTTAAATTTTTGTAAACATATGCGAAAAAAATCACAATATTCAAACATATTTTATATGAATATTGTGATTTTGTAAATATTATTATAAAATTTTTTGCATTATTATTGCATCATATTTTTGATTATAGTATTTTTTTCTTACAGATATTTTTTGAAAGCAAAATTTTTCATAAAGAAAAATAGCAGAGGAGTTGCAAGAATTCACCTCTAACATTATTTGACTGCAATTTTTGCATGTGGCTACTAAAATTGCTTGTTTAAGAAGTAAAGAGCCAATTCCATGATTTCTATATTCTTTTTTTACTACTATGTTCATAATATCTGCATTATCTAAAACAATTTTTAGTCCAATAAATCCTATAACAATATCGTTTTCAGTCTTGCAGACAAGATATGTAGAATCACTACATTTGAAGTCTTGAGCTAAAGTTTCATAAGACCAAAATTCATCAAAGTCTGATGAAAAGTTTTCTTTTATTGAATCAATATCTTCTTGTGACATTTGACATATTTTAATATTTGCTTTTAAGTCCATAAATTTTTCCTTTCAATTACTATTAATAAAACGAGCAATATAATGATTTTCAAGCACCGCGCAGCGACCAAACGAAGCCGAAGGCTGAGTGCGATTCGAGCAGCCGTCACTTATTTGGATTGGCTGCGAACGGCAAGGTGCAAAAAATTATTATATTGCTCGCTTATAAAAAGTTAAATATTTTTTATGTTCTTTTCTTCTAAAGCACGTTCTGCTTGTGACTTTCTAAGATAAAGAGGAGAAAGTACATGAGTGTCTCCTGATTCACCATTTTTATATTTGTTATATGCAGAAATTGCTATAGATACACTATTTGCATTATTCTTTGATTCATCTACAAATATAATATTATCATATTTTACTTCAGATTTAATTTTGTCTTGATACAATGTTGCACCATCTCCGACAAAAATAATTTGATTAAATTGATGCTCAAAAGTATGCATTATAGTATTTATTTTTGAAATAACTGTATCAATGTTTTCTGCAATTAAATCAGTTACTTGGTTCAAACAATTATTATAATAACGATATAATCCACAATAAACGTTATCATTTTTTGCGTCAATGATTGAACAGTAAAAAGTACTTGAAATCATTATATTTGAATTTAAATCATCAATAGCATTATATGCAAGTCCTTCAAGAGAGCTAACTCCAACAACAGGTATATTTGTTACATCTGTAAATGCTTTTATAGTTGAGATACCTATACGAACTCCAGTAAAAGAACCAGGCCCTAAACAACATGAAAGAAGATCCATGTCTTTTAAAGTTAGATTACTTTTTTGAAAAGCCTCATCTATCATAGGCATTAATTTGACTGAGTGTGTTTTTTCGTCATTACTATGTAATTCTATAATTTGTTTAGTATCTTCGGTTATTGCGACACTGCAATTTTTAGAAGACGTATCTATTGCAAGTATTTTCATCTATATTCTCCTTACTTTTTATCAATTATCAATTCTCTATAATCTACATTTTTGTCATTTTTCTTAAATGTAATTTTTGTGTAATGTTTAGGTAAAATACTTTCTATCATTTCACCCCATTCTATTAAGCAAATTCCATTTGAAAAATATTCATCTCCGCCCATAGCATAGAATTCATCAACATCTGCTAAACGGTAAACGTCAAAATGATATATATTTGTATCGTTTTTGTGGTATTCATTTACAATTGTAAATGTTGGACTTGAAATTTCATTTTCTAATCCAAAATATTCGAGTACGCCTTGAACAAATTTTGTTTTTCCGAGAACCAAGTTCTCCGGATAAGACTATAATATCACCCTTATGTAAATTTGATGCAAAATCTTTTGCAAATAAAATTGTATCTTGTTCACTTTTTGAAATAAATTTATCCAATATTTTCACCCCTTTTTAATAGATGTTCGTATCTATTTTACAATAAATGAGCTATTTTGTAAAGTGAGGATATTTTCTTGTATTTTTGTAATTAGTATGTTAAAATAAATTGAATTATTGGAAATTAAAGAAAGGAGAGATATAGTTTTTTAAACTATATAAAATAGTATGCAACAAGACAGAAAAAAATATATTCGTAATTTTAGTATTATTGCACATATAGATCATGGAAAATCAACGCTTGCAGATAGACTTATCGAAATGACTGGTGTTCTTTCAAAGCGAGAAATGGAAAGTCAAGTTCTTGATAATATGGACATTGAACGTGAAAGAGGAATAACAATAAAATCACAAGCAGTAAAGATGGAATATAAGGCAAAAGATGGACATGTCTATGAGCTAAATTTAATAGATACACCGGGACATGTGGATTTTAATTATGAAGTATCAAGAAGTTTGGCTGCATGTGATGGAGCGATACTTGTTGTTGATAGTAGCCAAGGAGTAGAAGCTCAAACACTTGCAAATGTATATTTAGCAATAGATAATAACCTTGAAATCTTGCCTGTTATAAACAAAGTTGATCTTCCAAATGCAAGACCAGATGAGGTAAAACAAGAAATTGAAGACATTATTGGAATTCCTGCACAAGATGCACCATGTATATCTGCAAAAACAGGACTTAATGTTGATGAAGTATTAGAAAGAATAGTTACAGATTTGCCAGCACCAACAGGAGATGAAAATGCACCATTAAAATGCTTGATTTTTGATTCTATATATAATGAATATAAAGGTGCAATTGCATATGTAAGAGTGAAAGATGGAAAAGTAAAAGTTGGAGACGAAATAATGCTTATGTCAAACAATAAAACTTTTACAGTAACAGAAGTAGGACATTTTGAACCAGGAACATATGCTCCATGCAGTGAACTTGAAGCAGGTGAGGTTGGATATATTGCAGCAAGTATTAAGAGTTTATCCGATATTAGAGTTGGGGATACAATTACATTAAAAGACAATAAAGCAGATAAGCCACTTCCAGGATACAAAAAGGTAAATCCTATGGTATATTGCGGAATATATCCAATGGATGGAAGTGATTATGAAAATTTAAAAGTAGCACTTGAAAAATTACAATTAAACGATGCAGCACTAGAATATGAACCTGAAACATCTGGAGCATTAGGCTTTGGATTTAGATGTGGATTTTTAGGATTATTACATTTGGAGATTATTGAAGAAAGGTTAGATAGAGAATTTGATTTAAGTTTAATTACAACATCACCATCAGTTATATATAGAGTACACAAAACAGATGGAACGGTAATTGAACTATATAATCCATCAGACCTGCCACCACAAACAGAGATATCATATATTGAAGAGCCTATGGTTACTGCTGAAATTTTAACACCAAAAGAATTTGTTGGAAATATCATGGAAATATGCCAAAACAGACGTGGAATTTATGTTGATATGAAATATTTAGATGAAAACAGGGTTACGCTTATTTATGAATTGCCATTAAATGAAATAATCTATGATTTCTTTGATCAATTAAAATCAAAAACAAAAGGATATGCATCTTTTGACTATGAATTTAAAGAATATAAAAGATCAGAACTTGTGAAATTAGATATTTGGATAAATGGAGAAGGAGTAGATGCTTTGTCATTTATAGTTCATAAAGATAATAGTTATGATAGAGGCAAAAAAATGGTAGAAAAATTAAAAGAAGTTATACCAAGGCAATTATTTATTATACCTATACAAGCTGTAATTGGCGGAAAAGTAATTGCAAGAGAAACGATTTCTGCAATGAGAAAAGACGTTTTGGCCAAATGTTATGGTGGAGACATAACAAGAAAAAAGAAATTGCTTGAAAAACAAAAACGTGGAAAAAAGAAAATGCGTGAAATTGGAAATGTAGAAATTCCACAAGAAGCTTTTTTAAGTGTTTTAAAATTAGATGATAAATAATATAGGAAGGAAAAATGATGAAAGAAGAAAAATACGAAGATCAAGTAGAAGGCAGAAATGCCGTAATAGAATTGTTAGAATCAGGCAGAGATATAAATAAGATATTTATATTAGAAGGAGAACACCATGGTTCAATAAACAAAATAATTGCTATGGCAAAAGAAAGAAAAATCGTTTTGACAATGGTAAATAAAACAAAATTAAATCAAATGGCTCAAACAGAAAATAATCAAGGAGTTATCGCTATTGTTCCACCATTTGATTATTGTGAAGTGGAAGATATATTAGAAAATGCAAAGCAAAGAGAAGAAAAACCATTTATTCTTATATTGGATGGAATAGAAGATCCACACAATCTTGGTTCGATTATAAGAACAGCAGAAACAGCAGGAGTTCATGGAATTATTATACCCAAAAGAAGGTCAGCATCTGTAAATTCAACTGTTAGCAAAGTTTCAGCAGGAGCTGTAGAACATATGAAAATTGCAAGGGTAAATAATATAAATGAAACTATAAGATATTTGAAAGAAAATGATGTATGGATTTGCGGAACAGATATGGATGCTAAAAAATATTACTATCAAGAAGATTATAAAGGACCAATTGCAATTGTAATTGGAAGCGAAGGATTTGGAATGAGTAGACTTGTAAAAGAAAATTGCGACTTTTTAGTTAAAATTCCAATGAAAGGAAAAATAACTTCACTAAATGCCTCTGTTTCCGCAGGAATAGTAATATACGAAGCGGTAAAACAACGTATATAAATTAAAGGAAAGGGTTTGATAAAAATGACAAAGAAAAAAATATTATTAATTGTATTACCTATAATTTTAATAATTGTTGGACTTGCAATTGGAGCTACACTATATTTTACTACAAATTTATTTAAATCTAATGAACAATTATTTTCAAAATATTTTATGCAAAATGGAGAATTATTTTCTATAATAGAAAATGAAAATGCAAAGGCTCAAAGTAAATTTAAAACAAATAATACATATACAATGGCAGGAAGCTTGTCAACAACTGTGCAAGACGGAAGCAACGCACAGGAGATTAATGCTCTAACAAGTTCTAGACATGATAGCCAAACAGGAAGAACATATAGTGATATTACATTAAAAAATGGAGAAACTGATACTTTGACTGTTTCTTACATTAATAGTGATGATGTTTATGCAATAAAATGTGATGATATAATGCCAAATTATATTGGAATAAGAAATAATGAATTAAATAAATTTATGCAAAATATGGGAGTTGCAGATGTAACTAAAATTCCAAGTAGCATAAATCTTGAAATGCTATCAGATATATCTGATATTACAGATGAACAAAAACAGCATATAATAAATACATATTCTAAGGTTATACGAGATAGTATATCAAAAGAAAAATTCACAAAATTAGGTAAAAAAGAAATAACAATTAAGAATAATAATTATAATGCCAATACATATAAAGTTGAACTAGATAGCAATACATTGAAACAAATAGCTGTGAATTGTTTGTCAACTTTAAAAGATGACAATATAACACTTGTTGTTCTTAGCAATAAATTTACTATATTAGGGTTAGAAGAAGAGCAAACATGTCGTGTTGTCCATAATGACAATCACCCGTGAGCGG
>CAJMLO010000022.1 GCA_905214245.1 uncultured bacterium | reverse complement strand
CAGATGCTATTTCATACATTAAACATTTAATTAAAGCAAATAATAGTGAAATAACAGATTCAGAAATTGATACATTATTAGAAGATGCAAAGACAAAAACTAACTTTGGTAAAACAGCAAATAACGGAAAGGGTATTTCAATCGGCTATACAGAAAATGATGAAGCATATCAATATCAAGTGTTAAGGTTATATAAGTAAATTATAGTTTCATAAAAACATGTAATTATTTGATAATTACATGTTTTTATGATATAAAATAATGAATACTAATTTGAAAGTGAGATATAATTTATTAGTATGTGAAAGTAAAGTATTACAAAAGTTATTACTTATACATGGAATATTTTTTCCTAGCTGTTTTATTGTTCCAATGTTTCCAATATTTAATGCAAACACGGAAAATATTGTTGGAACAATTTTATTAGAAATATGGTATGTTTATTTCTTACCAATTTGTATATTAGGATATAATTATTTATTAAAAAGTTAAATAAAAAGAGATATTTAAAATAGAGTGAACTAAAACTCACTTTAAAATATCTCTTTTTTTATGTCTATTTTTAAGAAGGGAGAGATTATATGGTATTAGAATTTAAAAGTTTTTATAAGAAACCTGCAGGAAATAATGAATCTAGTAAATGTAAATATCTTACAAGATTAGATACATTTGGCTGTGGGTGTAGTCATAATTGCGACTACTGAATTTTTCGGTACTTTCAACGATTTTTTTTGAGTATTTGAATAGCATTCTATTATTTCATCTTCATTTAGCTTGTAGTAAATCTTGCAAGGAATACCTTTTTTCTTAGTTTCAACTAAATTTAATTGTATCAATTTATTCAATGCCATTCTCTGTTTATGTTCTGTTAATCCTGTATTTTCCTCGATGTTCTCCCTTGTGGAATAAAACCATTCACCATCTGATAATTCATTTCTATTTTCCCAATAATTATATTCAGAACATAATTCACCTAATAATATTGCTGCATCTGTACCAACAGCTTTTATTAAAATTTTATTGGTTATAATAAAACTACTACTTGATAATAAACTTGCTAAAATCATTTCATCACCTCATTTCTACTATTGTTATATTGTTCATCTGATTGTTTTCCAACTAAAATCATTGCATATAAAAAAAGACTTATATTAGCACCTAATACAAGCCCAACAATAAGACCTATTCCAAACATTATAATTCCTCCTATAATTTTCCCCCGAGCCTAAAAAATTTTTTCCCTTATAAAAAAATAGTGCTAAAACGCACTATTTTCAACATATTTATAAGATAATAGGTTTTCCCCTGAAATTTCCCCCAGTTTTCCCCTGAACTGAAAAATTTTTCCCCAGTTTTCCCCTTAAATGGGGGGATAATATAAATTATTTTAATTTTTTCTAACTCTAAATAATTTCAAATAAATTTTTACAAAATCTTTCAAGTTTAGTTGTATCAAAGCATATATCAATTTTCGTTGAAATTTCAATACATACATGCTATACTGAAAAAAGTAATTGGGTGCGACTACGAACCGGAAGGTCGGGGGTTCGAATCCCTCCTGGTGCACCAAAAACGCCTTTTTTTAAAGGCGTTTTTTCAATAATTTAAAAAGTTTTTTTCAATAATGATACAGTTTCGACATATTTCAAAAGGCACCACTTTATCACATCCACCCCTGGTACTTTTTTAGTTCGTCATTAAATGTAACACTTCTTATTTTTTCTTAAGCTCTGCTTGAAGCTCCATTTCTCTATTATCCCTTAATATTTTTAGTGTAACCCTATCCTTTGGCTTTTTTGTATACACATATTGTCTAAGCTCACACATCCTTGTTAGCTTACAACTATCTATGCTCAAAATAATGTCATTTTCCTTTACCCCTGCCATTTTAGCAGCAGTATTTTCCACAACTTTGCTAACATATATTCCACTATTTGATTCTATATTCATATATTTTAATGTGTTGCTATCATATGCATACACTCCGAAGCCTTGCCTCTTCAAATTTGTTTTCAGTTTTAAAACTATCAATCACAGATTTTACACTATTTATTGGAACTGCAAAACCTATCCCCTCTGCAGACGTTATTTTCACACTATTTATTCCAATTACTTCTCCACTGTTATTTATAAGTGGTCCTCCACTATTTCCTGGATTTATAGTTGCATCTGTTTGAATTAAATCTTCCATATACACTTCTTGCCCTTTCTCCTCTAGCTTAATTGTCCTATCTTTTCCACTTATAATTCCAGATGTAACAGTTCTTTGAAATTCATATCCTATAGGGTTCCCAATTGCATATACACTCTGCCCCACTACCGTTTTATCAGAATCTCCAAGATTTGCATATTTCAATTTTTTAGCATTTATCTTTATTATAGACATGTCTATATCCGAATTTGACCACTCAACTTTTCCGTTATATGTTTTGTTATCATTTGTAGTTATGTAACATATACTTCCCTGTTTTCCAGTTACATGCTCATTACTTAATATATAACCATTTTGTGATACTATAATTCCCGTACCAAGGCCAAGTTTTGACACACCATTTTCTAAAAAAACGCTATCTCCTGCCTCTTTTATTTTTGATATTCCAACAACAGTTTTATTTACATCTTCTAAAACTTGAGTTATTGTTTTATCTTTTTCTTCTGCCTGTTTTTCAGTTATTCCAATATTACTTGATTTTTCAACACTTTTAACTTCATTTATATCTATTGAAAAATAAATATAATACATTAGGATTAATACAATAAAGACCAAAAGGATAAATATTATGCTTAATAAATACCCTTTCAGTCTTTTATTTTTTTCTTGTTTTATATAGTCTTTCATATGAACCTCCGCAAAAATAACTTTATATTATTTTTGCCAATTATTCATATTTAAAACATTTTAACTCAATTGTTTTTCTGTTTTTTTAATTTCAACATATCTTTTTACTTTTTGTGTTGTTGTTTTTTCAAGTGGAGTATCTGTTAAAATTATTTCCTTAATATGTTTATATGTAGGAAGTTCTTTGTTTAATTCTTTTATGTCCTTCCATACAAATTCTTGATAATCCTTTTGTTTTCCAAATTGTTTTTGGATTTTTTCTTTATCATAAACAATTTTTGCACACAATACTGTATCTGTCTTTGTCTTATTTCTAGAATAAACTATTGATTCTTCTACATATGGTAATTTATTTATTAAAAATTCAAGTTCTTGTGGATATATATTTTTTCCATTTCTTAATACAATAATGTCGCTTTGTCTTCCTGTAATAAATATAAACCCATCTTTATCTATATATGCAAAATCTCCTGTATGTAGCCATCCATCATCATCAATTGCCTTTTTTGTTGCTTCTTCATTCTCATAATACCCAAGCATAATATTTGGTCCTTGTGCAAGTAGTTCTCCAATTCCTTCTTCATTTGGATCCTTTATTTTAACCTTAACATTTGGAAGTGGAATTCCTATTGAGCCAGGTCTTTTTAATTTATATGTTTCTGTAGCAATAACAGGTGAAGACTCTGTTAATCCATAGCCTTGTGTAAGTTCAATTCCTAGTTCGTTGTATCCAAGTATTGTTTCTCTATCCATTGGTGCTGCACCATACAAAACCACTCTTAAATATTCATCAAATTGTTTTAGTACAGGTTTAAATAGAGCTTTTCTTACATCAATATGCATTTTTAAAAGAGCGTTTGATACTTTTTTTAATTTATCAACAGCATCTTTTTTACCACTATCTGCAATTCCTTTTTGTATTTTTTTATACATAGTTTCCAAAACAAGTGGAACTGCTACAAATACTGTAACCTTAAAGTCTTTTAAATTTTGTGCAATATGTTTTAATCCCTCGCAAAATGCAATTGTTGCTCCACAATATGTTCCATATAGAAAGGTTATTGTACTTTCAAATGTATGATGAATTGGTAAAAATGAAAGCAATGTATCATCTTCATATATTGGTTGATGCGTCCATAATACACTAACCTGTGAGCACAAATTATATTGTGAAAGTTTAACACCTTTTGGCTCATTTGTCGTTCCAGAAGTAAAAAGTAAAACTGCCATTTGATTATTATCAATTTTTACTTTATCATATGTATCAACATCACGTTTTAATAAATCGTATCCTTGACCAATTAAGTCTCTATATCTTACTATTCCGTCTTTTATTAATTCGTCCATACATATTTTATATTCTAAATCGCACTCTTCTATTGCATTTTGATATTTTTCATCAAATATAACTGCTTGAGCACCACTTCTTTTTATTAATTTCACTATTTCTTTATCTGTTAAAGCCTTATCCAAAGGAACTATTACTTTTCCTGATGTTGTTGTTGCCATGTAGCTTACGCACCATTCATAACGGTTATTTCCAATAATAGCAACCTTTTCAACTCCTAAATTTAAAATAGCTGTTCCAAGTGCCCTTACATCTTCTACATATTTTTTATATGTTATCTCTACAATCCTACCTTTTTGTTTGTATTTAAAAGCAACATTTTCGTTATAGCTTTTATATTTTTCTACAAGTTCTCTAAAGTTAGATATTTGTGTAAAATTACTATTCTTATTTCTACCCATTTCCTTCTCCTTTCGTTACACCGTAATTTTATACTAATTTTACAATAATTTCAATATTTTTGTTGATTTTTATCCTCTTTAAATGTATAATTTGACTAGTATAATATGAGGTGATGTTATTATGGATTCAAATTTATATGAACTTACAAATTCTCAAAAAAATATTTATTTAAGAGAACAATCTTATGATAAAACCCCAATTAATATTGTTTCTTTTTCTTACATTATTAATAAAGATGTAAATATAGAAATTTGCAAAAAAGCAATTAATGAAATTATTAAAAGAAATGATGCAATTCGTTTTCAAATTATAAAAAATACAAATGGTATTTTCCAAAAAATTATTCCTTATTCACCCGAAGACATTTCGGTTATTGACTGTGCTGATAAAACTTTAGATGAAGTTAAATCAGTAATTAATTCTAATGTCAACATTCCCTTTGACCCTTTTGAAAATAATAAACTATATAGAGTTACAATTTATAAACTTGAAAATAATAATGTGATAATTAATTTCGTACTTCATCACATCATATCAGATGGTTGGACAAGTAAGGTTATTTTTAAGCAATTTAATACTTACTATTATTATTTATCAAATAATATTGATATACCTGATAACGCACCATCTTATATGAATTATATTAATTCTGAAAAAGAATATATGCAAAGTTTAATATTTGAAAAAGATAAAAATTATTGGGAAAACTATATAAAAAATATACCAGAAATGCTTCCTTTTAAGGAAAATATTTTGAAGAAAAGTTCTAATGTAATGCGCTATACAGATACTCTTTCATTAGAATTAAGCGAATCAATAAACGAATTTTGTAGAACTCAAAATGTATCTGCATATGTATTTTTTATTGCAGTATATGCAATGTATTTATATAAAACCACAAAGAAAAACGATTTTATTATAGGTACTCCACTATTAAATAGAAAAAATAGAGCAGAAAAAGATACTGTTGGAATGTTTGTTGCAACAGTACCTTTAAGAATAAAAATTGATGAAAATACAACTATTTCAGATTTATTAAAATCTATACATCATGATACATTTGAAGCATTAAGGCATCAAAGATATCCATATTCATATTTGCTTGATTATGCAAAAAAAGTAGAACATGTTGAAACAAACCTGTTTGACACAATAATTTCATTTCAAAATGTTTGTGGTGATAGTGACTATGTAGATTATGATATAAATAATTTCTGGAGCCTTCCAACACATCAGCAAAGTAGTTTTGAGTTTCACATATCAGACCATAATAGCACTGGAAAATATACCCTTGATATGGATTACTCAGAAGGTGTTGTTAGGACAAAAGAAATGGAATTTATCTATAAGCGATTTATAGAAATAATAAATAATCTAATATCTCAAAAATATACTCTTGTAGATGAATTACCATATATACCAAATGATGAATTAAATATAATATTAAATAAATTTAATACAAATAAAAGGTTTACACCTGACAAAACATTAATTGAACTGCTAGAGGAACAAGCAATTAAAACACCTGACAATGTCGCTGTAAAATACAAAGACCAAGAGCTTACATATAAAGAATTCATACAAAAAATATATAATTTTTCATATGTTTTGCAATCACAAGGTGTAAAACCAAATGACGGTGTTACGCTTCTTATAAATAGAAGTTTAGAAATGCTTATTGCAATGTTTGCTGTCCTAAAATGTGGTGCACACTATTTACCAGTTGATCCATTTTGGCCATCTGACAGAGTAAAATTTATTTTGCAAGACAGTAAAAGCAATTTTTTAGTTACACATAACTCATTTATAAATACATTTTCTAAAGATGCAAATTGTATTAATGTAGATAATATAATTAAACTTCCTGATGTGTCTGAAAACATGCTAAATAAAGTAGATTATGACTTGTCATCTTTAGCATATATTATATATACATCTGGAACAACAGGCAAACCAAAAGGTATACTAACTACAAACTACAATATTGTATATTTACTAAATTCAACCAGAGATAAACTTGTACAAAATGAAAATGATGTATGGACTCTATTTCATACATATACATTTGATTTTTCTACCTGGGAAATATATGCATCACTATTGTATGGTGGAAAATTAGTTATTGTACCAAAAGAAGTAACTGTAAATCCTCGCAAGTTTTTACATTTGCTTGTAGATGAAAAAGTTACAATACTAAATCAAACTCCTGCATACTTTTACAAAGTATTAGAAGAGGAAAAACTAGATAATTTAAAGCGAGAAGATATTCACATTCGTGCAATATTAGTTGGTGGAGAAGCAGTATATGCAAAACCATTTGCATATTGGAAAGAAAAATACCCACAAACAACTATATTTGAAGTATATGGTCCAACAGAATCAACAATATTTGCAACAATGTGTGAAATAACAGATTCAGATATAAAAAATAATGAAACATTTATAGGCTATCCTTTGCAATACTACAGTGTCTACATTCTTGATAAAGATAATCAAATACTTCCAATCGGATGTGATGGAGAAATATGTATTGCAAGTGGTGGATTATGCAGAGGATACTTAAATAATCAAGAATTGACAGATAAAAAATTTATATATAGCAATATTTTAAATAAAAAAATATATAAATCCGGCGACCTAGGTTTTTACGATACTGATGGAAGAATTGGCTATATTGGAAGAAATGACAATCAAGTTAAAATAAGAGGTTTTCGTGTAGAGATTGGAGAAATAGAAAAAGAAATACTTGCATGTGGAAATGTTTCAAAAGTTCTTGTTATGCCAGTAGAAAACAAAAACTTTACCAAATCACTGGTTGGATTTATTGAAACTACTATCCCAAATTACACAGACACAGTTATAGACAATCTAAGGAAAAAACTTACACCATACATGATACCTAAACTTTATCAATTTGAAGCATTTCCTTTAAATGATAATGGCAAAATTGATAGAAAAAAATTACTTGCAATTATTGAAGAAAGACAGAATCAAAAAGAAATTGTCTTGCCAAGAAATAGCCTAGAAAAAGAAATTTATGATGTTGTTAGTAAAGTAATTTCTAAAAATGATATTTCAGTTACCGATGACTTCTTTGATGACCTTGGTATGGATTCTTTAAACATTATGGAACTTACAATAAAGCTTGCAAAATATCATCTTGAAATACAAGATATAAATGACGCTCCAAGTATTGAGGCCCTTGCAAAGAAAATTCAAGAAGTAAAAAAAGGTGTATTAAATAACATTTTAGAAGACGTGCATGTAATTAACAAAACAGTGAACTATGATTTATCAAATGTGCTTCTTACAGGCACTACAGGATTTTTAGGTGTTCATATTTTAAAGGAATTACTTGAAAATAATGAGACAAAAAAAATCTATTGCTTAATTAGGAAAAAAAATAATAAAGATGCTTTTAAAAGAATTTCAGATACATTTTGTAATTATTTTGGAGATATAGATTTTTCAAAAATAGAAGTAATTGAAGGAAACTTCGAATACGATAATCTAGCCCTTCCTGATGAATTATATGATTCACTTTGTAAAAAAATTACTACTGTAATTCATTGTGGAGCAAATGTCAAACACTATGGAAAATATGATGCATTTTATAAATCAAATGTACTTGGTACAACAAATATTATTAAATTTTGTGAAAACTCTAAGTCAAAACTTGCTCACATTTCAACACTTTCAGTTGGAGGATATACAAAAATAAATAATCCGTCATTATTAGATGAAAATACAATAAATGTTGGGCAAGAATTTAAAAAACATGTTTACATGATTACAAAATATCAGGCCGAATGTGAAGTTCTAAAAGCAATTATGCAAAATAAAATAGACGCAAAAATTTTCCGTTTAGGTAATATTATGCCAAGATTTTCAGACGGAAAATTTCAAACAAATTTTACCGAAAACGCTTTTATTAGTAGACTTCACACAATAATAAAAACAAAAAAATTAACAGAAGAATACAAAAACTTTACAATTGATATTAGTCCTGTTGATTTATGTGCTAAATCAATTATAACTGTGCTAAAAAATAGCAATAATCAAACTGTATATCATATATACAATCCAAATATTGTATCAATTAATACTCTTCTTGCTTACATGGATATATCAATATCAACTGTTTCAAGTGATGAATTAATTGATGAACTAAAAGAATCAAACGATCCACATGATGCACATTTACTAAATGATTTATTAGAAGAAGAATACACAGAAACACCTACTACAAATGTGTTAACTGTCAATCTTTTAAATAAATTTGGATTTAATTGGAATACACTTGATAAAAATTATTTAAACAATATTTTAGATATAGAAGGAGCTGAAGATGAAACAGTCTAGGAGAAACATTTACGCAAAAATAATTTTATTAGAGATTGTTGTTCTATTTTTAATGAGATACCTTGTTCCAGTTTTATTAAACTATCCTCCCTATTCAGAGGATGCAGTATTTCAATCACAAATAGAACCATTATCACACTCTGCACAATATATGTTACTTGGTGCAATTGGTGTTATACTTTACATACTATGTATTAACATAGTATGTAAAAATATTTTTAAATATATTGATACAAAAGATAAATCAAAACTATCACTTGATTTTATTAGAACAGTAAGAAAAGATTGTTTTAATGTGCCAAAGAAAATAGTTTTAGTGCAAATTATTTTAATAATAATTGTTTTATATATGCTTTTTGTAATGATGAAAGCAAATATAAAAATATGTTTTAAATTTTTACTAATTTATTTTGCTTTTTTCACAGTTATAGCAATTATATCAACAAGTTTAATAAAAAGCGACTTGGATAATATTATAAAATCCACATACAAAATAAATAGTAATTACAAAAAAGTAGAAAAATCAGGTAAATTTTATATTGGATTACTATCAAATTTACTGCCATTTTTCCTTGTAATAATTATTACAATTTCACTTTTAGGTTATGCAAAAGTGTCATCTGCAATAGGGGAAGGAAATTACAACTACTATAAACTATACTTAAGGTATATTAATTTTGATAATTTATCAATGGATGAATTAAAAGATATTTTAAATAAAGTACCACGTGAAAGTGATGATGACTATTACTTTATAATAAACAATAAAATGCAGTATTTCTCAAGTCCAAATGGAAATGTAACAGAATTCTTTATAAAATATGCAAATACATATCTTGATAAAACTGACGGCCGTGTTTACGAATACTACGGAGTTGAAGAAGAAGGATATGCAAAAAAAGTAACCCTAAATGACGGAAACACCGTATATATTGGCTTCAAATACAGTACAACAAATAATGAATTAACAGCATTTTTCGTATCAATTAGTATAATTTCAATAATAGCATATTTGTTTATACTATTAATATGGGCAAAGAATATAAGCCAAAACCTAACAGAAATAACAAATAAACTTGTAGAAATTTCAAAAAGCAAAACAGTTCTTAATGACGAAGTTTTACCTGTAACATCAAATGACGAAATTGGTGAGCTAACAATTGCTTTTAATGACATTCAAAAATTGACTAAAGAAAATATAGAAAAAATCCATGACAATCAACAATTGCTTATGGAAAGAGAGAGACTCGCATCACTTGGACAGTTAATTGGTGGAATTGCACATAACTTAAAAACCCCTATAATGTCTATATCTGGTGCAGCAGAAGGTCTAACAGATTTAGTACGTGAATATAACGAATCAATAGACGATCCACAAGTAACAAAAGAAGACCATCACGCAATCGCAAAAGATATGCAAGATTGGATAGACAAAACAAAATCCTACACAGAATATATGTCAGACATTATTACAGCTGTAAAAGGCCAAGCGGTTACACTTTCGGAAGAACAAAGCGTAACATTTGATATAGAAGAACTTTTAAAACGTGTAAACATTTTAATGAGACACGAACTTAAAAATGCACTTGTAACATTAAACTTTAAAATAAATGTAGATAAATCTACTATTCTACATGGAAATATAAATAGTTTAGTGCAAGTAATAAACAACTTAGTATCTAATGCCATACAAGCTTATAATGGAGAGTCAAACAAGGAAATTGACTTAATAGTAGATAAACAAGATAATAATATTGTAATATCAGTGCAAGACTACGCAAACGGCCTTCCAAAAGAAGTTCAAGAAAAACTATTTAAAGAAATGATAACCACTAAAGGAAAAAACGGTACAGGACTTGGCTTGTTTATGTCATATTCTACAATTCGTGCTCACTTTAATGGAAATATAACATTCGAAACAGAACAAGGAAAAGGAACAAAATTTAATGTAATACTACCTATAATGTAAATTTTAACAAGATATATCTTGCTTTTTACATAAATTTATGAATATAATAGGTGTATCAAAATTATGAGGTGATTATATGAGAGTACATAACACACAATCATCAGCTCAATCAAACGGCTACAAAATAATTGCTGTTGATGATGAAATGGGAATTGTTGATTCATTGTCTATATTTCTAAAAAGGTCAGGATACGACTTTACAGGTGTTACAGATCCGATAGAAGCAATAGAACAAGTACGCAATGAACATTTTGATTTAATGATTCTTGACTTTATTATGGACCCTATTCACGGTGACCAAGTAGTTGAAGAAATAAGAAAATTTAATAAGGAATTATATATATTATTGCTTACAGGTCATAAGGATTTAGCCCCACCACTTGAAACAATTAGAAAACTCGATATACAAGGATATTGTGAAAAAAGTGATAAATTTGACCAATTACTACTTTTAATTGAATCAGGTATAAAATCAATTGAGCAAATGAATGAAATAAAACGTATAAACGAAGAATTGTCAAATACATATGATAAACTTGAAAAAGCTTATTTAGATAGTATTCAAACATTACGCTATACAGTTGAAGCAAAAGACCCTTATACAAGAGGTCATTCTGACAGAGTTTCAGAATACTCTGTTTTAATTGGACAAAAACTAGGTCTTTCAGAAGATCTAATAAAAACATTACGCGTTGGAGGATTATTCCACGACATAGGAAAAATTGGAATTCCTGATAGTATTTTATTAAAAGAGTCAAAACTTACAGATGATGAATATTCACAAATAAAAAATCATCCATCAATTGGAGCACATATATTATGCAATGCTGAAGTATTTAAAGACATACTTCCAATTGTAAAACACCATCATGAAAGATATGATGGAAATGGCTATCCAAGCAAACTAAAAGGAGAGGATATTCCTTATATTGCAAGAATTGCAGCAGTTGCAGATACATTTGATGCCATGACATCAAAAAGAACATACAGAAATGCTCTTCCACTTGATGTAGTAAAGGAAGAAATCGAAAGATGTAGTGGAACACAATTTGATCCAAATATTGCAAAAGTATTTCTTGATATATTAAATAATGAATATGATAAAATTTTAGAAATTCAAGAAAAATATAAACATTAGTATAGAAAAATACTGGCTTTAGATAACCTAAAACCAGTATTTTTTATTACTTTTGAAATATTATATTTTCATACTTAATTTCACTTTTTGTCTTTCTTTATCAATCCCAATTACCTTAACCTTAACAATATCTCCAACTTGCACAACATCTGATGGATTTTTTACAAATCCATTGCTCATTTCTGAAATATGAACAAGTCCATCATGTTTAACACCAACATCTACAAATGCTCCAAAATCTGTGACATTTCTAACTGTTCCTGTTAAAATTTGATTTTCTTGCAAGTCTTCAAATTTAAGTACATCAGATCTTAAAACAGGTTTTGGCATTTCTTCTCTTGGATCTCTTCCAGGTTTTGAAAGCTCTTCAATTATATCTTTTAGTGTGGGTTCGCCTATTCGTATTTCACTTGCAGTCTCTTTTACATTAACCTCTGCAAGTTTTAAACGAATCTCTTTAAGTTTATCATTATCTCTTAAATCAGCTTTATCATATCCTATCTTTTGAAGTAATTTTTCAGTAGCTTCATAGCTTTCTGGATGAACTCCTGTTACCTCCAAAGGATTTTTTCCATCAAATATACGTATAAATCCTGCACATTGTTCAAATGCTGATTTACCAAGCTTAGCAACTTTCAAAAGCTCTTTTCTCTCTTTTAATTTTCCATTTTCATCTCTATATTTTACAATATTATTTGCAACAGTTTTGCTTATTCCAGATACATATGAAAGAAGTGAAGGTGTTGCAGTATTTACATCCACACCAACTTTATTTACCGCATCTTCTACAACTCCTGTAAGACTCTCTGACAATTTCTTTTGGTCTACATCATGTTGATATTGACCAACACCTATTGATTTAGGATCAATTTTTACAAGCTCTGCAAGTGGGTCCTGAAGTCTTCTTGCAATAGAAATTGCACCTCTTAAAGATACATTTATATCAGGGTATTCCTCTGTTGCAAGTTTAGATGCAGAATATACAGATGCACCTGCTTCAGATACAATTGCATAATGCACATCTTTTCCAAGCTCTTCTTTTGCCTTTTTTATAACATCTGCAACAAATATTTCTGATTCTCTTGATGCCGTTCCATTTCCTATTGCAAACATATTTACATCAAATTTTTTAATTAATTTTAGCAATTCTTTTGTAGCATTTTCCACATCATTTTGTGGCTCTGTTGGATATATTGTAGTTGTAGCAAGTACTTTTCCTGTTTCATCAATTACAGCAATTTTGCATCCTGTTCTATATGCAGGGTCAAAACCTATAACTGTTAAATTCTTTATTGGTGCACCAAGTAGCAATTGTTTTGCATTTTGTCCAAATACCTTAATTGCTTTTTCTTCTGCTTTTTCTGTTAAATCAGAACGAATTTCTCTATCAATAGAAGGTTCAATTAATCTCTTCCAACTGTCTAATATTGTATTTTTTAAGTACTCTGTAAATTGAGTTTGTCCTTTTATAATGTCATTTTCCATAAATGATATTATCTTTTCTTCTGGTTTAAGAATTTTTACTTTTAAAAATTCTTCCTTCTCTCCCCTGTTTATCGCGAGTATCCTGTGACTTGGAAGACGATTTATACCTTCTGAAAAGTCATAATACATTTCATAGCTTGACCTCTCTTCAGGTTTTGTAGCCTTTGTTTCAATTACTGCTTCTCTGTAACACATTCTTTTTATATTTTTTCTATAATCCGCATTATCAGATATTTTTTCTGCAATAATATCAAGTGCACCTGAAATTGCCTCCTCAATATTTGCAACAAATTTATCTTTTGGAGTATAATTTTCCACACTTTCCACATTTGTAACATATTTTTGCGCAATTTCTTCAATCGGCGTTTTCTCTTTTTGCTCATAAATAATATCTGCCAAAGGCTCTAATCCTTTTGCTTTAGCAATAGTAGCTTTAGTTCTTTTCTTTTGTTTGAATGGCCTATAAATATCTTCTGCTTCTGCCAAAGTTTTTGCATTATCAATACTTTTAGAGATTTCCTCTGTCATTTTACCTTGTTCTTCTATTGATTTTCTAATTTCCTGTTTTCTACTTTCCAAATTTCTTAAGTATGTAAGTCTTTCTCCAAATGTTCTTAAAACTTCGTCAGAAAGTCCACCTGTTACTTCTTTTCTATAACGTGCAATAAAAGGAATTGTATTTCCTTCATCTATCAAATTCACAGTTTTCTCAACCTGTGATGTTCTTATATCTAACTCTTTTGCAAGTTCTTGTATAATATCCATTTTTTATTTCCTCCTTTTGCTCTAGATATAATATAACATATAAAATAATTATGCAAGAGCATATGAAAAGACATACCAAAATGTATGCCTTTTATATTTCTATTCAATTCCTAAATACTCATTATAAGTTACCTCTCTATCAACTAATTTATCTTGCTTAATATCAATTATACGATTTGCAACAGTTTGAGTTAATTGATGGTCATGTGAAGTAAATAGTATAATTCCTTTATATTTTGTCATTCCTTCATTTAATGCAGTAATACTTTCCATATCTAAATGGTTTGTTGGCTCATCAAATATAAGCAAATTAGCACCAGAAAGCATCATTTTAGAAAGAACACATCTAACTTTTTCTCCACCAGAAAGCACATTTACTTTTTTAAGTGCTTCTTCTCCAGAGAATAACATTCTACCTAAAAAGCTTCTTACATACGTCTCATCTGGATCTTTTGAATATTGTCTTAGCCAATCTGTTATAGATAAATCAGACTCAAATAAATAATTATTATCTTTTGGAAAATAATTTGATGTAATTGTTGTTCCCCATATTACTTCACCAGAATCCGGCTCAAGTTCTCCTGCTAAAATTTGAAATAGTACTGTTTTAGCATTTTCGTTATCAGCTAAAAATGCAATTTTATCTCCAGGTTTTACTGTAAAACTTACATTATCTAATATTTTTTCACCATTTATAGTTTTGCAAAGATTGTTTACTTTTAATATCTCTTTTCCTGGTTCTCTATCTGGTTTAAAATCTATATATGGGTATCTTCTATTTGAAGGTCTAATCTCATCAAGTTCAATTTTTTCAAGTGTTTTCTTTCTTGATGTAGCTTGTTTTGATTTTGAAGCATTTGCACTAAATCTTGCAATAAAGTCTTGTAATTCTTTAATCTTCTCTTCTTTCTTTTTATTTGCTTCTTTCATTTGCTTTAATGCAAGTTGGCTAGATTCGTACCAGAAATCGTAGTTTCCAGGATATACCTTAATCTTACCAAAATCAACATCAGCAATATGTGTACAAACTTTATTTAAAAAGTATCTATCATGTGATACAACAATAACAGTATTTTCAAAATTAATTAAGAATTCTTCAAGCCAGTTGATACTTTTTAAATCAAGGTCGTTTGTAGGCTCATCCAAAAGCAAAATATCAGGATTTCCAAACAATGCTTGAGCAAGTAAAACCTTTACCTTTTCCTTTGCTTCAAGTTCGCTCATAAGCTTGTAATGGTTTTCAGGTTCAATTCCTAAATCATTTAAAAGAACTGCTGCATCTGACTCAGCATTCCATCCATCAAGTTCTGCAAATCTTTCTTCAAGTTTTGCAGCCTTCATACCATCTTCTTCATTAAAATCTGGCTTACTATAAATTTTATCCTTTTCTTGCATAATATTGTATAGCTCGCTATTTCCCATAATAACTGTATTTATAACAGTAAATTCTTCAAAAGCAAAGTGGTCTTGTTTAAGTACAGATAATCTTTCTGTTTTTTCCTTTGAAACCTCTCCTTTGCTTGGTTCAAGTTCACCAGATAAAACCTTTAAAAATGTGGATTTACCAGCACCATTTGCGCCAATAATTCCGTAACAGCATCCTTTGTTAAATTTGATGTTTACATCCTCAAATAAAGTTCTTTTTCCAAATCTAATTGTAACTCCTGTTGCAGTTAGCATATTTTCTCCTCCTCAAAATTTAATTATTTATCCTAGCATTCCCTTTTTCTTTAACCAAAATGTTGCAATAATTCCTACAGCTAAAGAAAATACAACCATTATAGCAAATCCAAATGGATTATCTTGCAAAGGAACTGGAACATTCATACCCCAATAACTTGAAATCATTGTAGGAATTGCAAGTATGATTGTAATAGATGTTAAAAATTGCATTACCCCATTTAGATTATTAGAAATAATTGAAGCATATGCATCCAAAGTTCCTGTTAAAATATCACTATATATTCTGCTCATCTCAATTGCCTGTTTATTTTCAATAATCGCATCTTCTAATATATCTTCATCTTCTTCATATAGCTTAATCATCTTGCCACGAAGCGTTTTCTCCATTACAACCTCATTTGATTTAAGTGATGTTGTAAAATAAACAAGACCTTTTTTTAAGCTAAGCAATTTTAACAATTCTTTATTTTTCATAGAATTTTTAAGTACGCTTTCAGCTACTTCAGATTCTTTATTTAATCTTTTTAATAGTGTTAAAAATCTTTCTGCATTAGCATAAAAAATTTGAAGCAAAAATCTACTCTTTTTATATGTAACAATGCTTTTGCTCTTTTCCAAATTCTCTATAATATAATTTTTAGTAAGTGAAACTGTAATCAAATAATCATCTCTTACAAAAATTATACCAATTGGCATTGTACTATAAACCTTGCTTCCCGCCTCATTTTCCATAATTGGTATGTCAATAATAAATAAGATTGTATTATCATCCTCTTCAAAATCTATTCTGGCTTTTTCCTCATAGTCAAGAGCATATCTGATAAAATCTTCAGCTATTCCAACATTTTTGCATACCAATTTTATTTCGTCCTCACTCGGCGATACCATGTTTATCCAATTTCCTTTTTTAAATTCTTCTGTTACTACAGTCTTATTTGTTGTTACCTCTGTATTGTACATTTTTAACATAATATCACCCCTTAAATTTTAAATAAAACATCTTTTTTAATCATAATACAAATTTAATAAAATATGTTGACAAACACTGTTTTTAGACTTATAATAAATGTGCTTAATTTGATACGCGCCATTAGCTCAGTTGGTAGAGCAGTTGACTCTTAATCAAATGGTCGGAGGTTCGAATCCTCTATGGCGCACCATTAAAACAACCACTTGCATTTATTTCTATAAAATAAAATGCGGTGGTTATTTTTTCGTACTCCGCATTTTTTTGTCTTTACCAATTATACACATTTTACATAAAAATGTCAAACATGCGCTGGTAAAAATAAATTATAGGAAGATAGAAAAAAATTTATTACAGTTGACTATAAATCATTT
>CAJMLO010000021.1 GCA_905214245.1 uncultured bacterium | reverse complement strand
ATTAATATTCTATTAAATTGACCTTATTCTATCACACTACAAAAAAAATGGCAACAATTTATATTTTTTAGTCATAATACCAAATCAAATCTAATATAAATTAAATAAAGTTTTAGTACAAACATTTTTAAGGGGGTTAATTAGTTAATATGAACGAGAATTTAAAATTATATCAAGATATAGCCAGCCGTACTCAAGGTGATATTTATGTTGGAGTTGTTGGTCCAGTTCGAACAGGTAAATCAACTTTTATAAAAAACTTCATGGATTTACTCGTAATTCCAAATATAGATAATGAGTACAAAAAAGAACGTGCACGAGATGAATTGCCTCAAAGTGCTGCAGGTAGAACTATTATGACAACAGAGCCAAAATTTATTCCAAATGAAGCAGTCGAAATAACTATTGGCGATAATTTAAAATTAAAAACAAGATTGGTAGATTGCGTTGGATACCTTGTAAATAATGCTATAGGTTATTTAGAAGATGATATGCCAAGAATGGTAAAAACACCATGGTTTGATGAAGAGATACCTTTTGAGCAAGCTGCTGAAATTGGAACAAGAAAGGTAATTCAAGAACATTCTACAATAGGAATTTTAGTTACAACAGATGGAAGTATTACAGATATTCCTCGTGAAGATTACATAGATGCAGAAGAAAGAGTTGTTAAGGAATTAAAAGAATTAAACAAACCTTTTGTAATTGTATTAAATTCAAACGATCCTTTTTCTGATTATACAAAATCACTTGCACAAAAATTAGAGGACAAATATCAAACAGCTGTAATTCCAACAGATTGTTCAAGGCTTGATATGGAAGATATCGGAGATATTTTTGGAAAAATCCTATATGAATTTCCTGTAGAAAAAATGAATATCAATTTTCCAAAATGGGTTGATGGATTATCTGATGACCACTGGTTAAAAGTAGAATTATTTAACGAAATAAAAGAAGCTTTTAGCGATGTACGTATATTAAAACAAGTCGACTCTGGTGCTTCTAAACTTCAAAATACTCAAATAATAACCAAAACTGTTGTTGATGAAATAAAACTTGGAGATGGAAATGTAGATATTTCAATCAATTTATCAGAAGAGCTATTTTACAAAGTACTTACAGAAATATCTGGTGTTGATATTTCAAATGAAGGAGATTTATTTTCAACAATTACAACCCTTGCTAATACTAAAAAGGAATATGACAAAATTGCAGGCGCATTAGAACAAGTTAAGGCAACAGGTTATGGAATTGTAACACCTTCTATGGATGAACTTATTCTCGATGAACCAGAAATAGTAAAACAGGGCTCAAGATTTGGCGTAAAATTAAAAGCACGAGCACCATCAATTCATTTGATAAAAGCGGAAATTGAAACTGAAGTTTCTCCTCTTGTAGGAAGCGAAAAACAATCAGAAGAACTTGTAAATTATTTGCTTTCTGAATTTGAAAATGATCCAGAAAAAATTTGGGAATCAAATATATTCGGAAAAAATCTACATGAACTTGTAAATGAGGGACTTCAAAATAAACTTTCTAGAATGCCAGAAGATGCCAGAGCTAAACTTCAAGAAACATTAGAACGCATTGTAAATGAAGGTAGTGGCGGATTAATTTGCATTATACTTTAGGTTGTTACAAAATAATAACTTTTAGATTTATGTTAGCGTAATCGGTATAATATTTCTTAGAAACTTGCTGTTCGCAGCCAATTAAAAATATTGACGGCTGCTCGAATCGCACTCAGCCTCCGGCTTCGTTTGGTCGCTGCGCGTTTCCTTGAAATATTATATCGATTACGCTTTTAGCACATTAAACAATAACTCTCCACCTTATGAATAATTTACCTAAAGTTTGAGATAATAAGAAAAAAAGTTACTTTGTAATGAAACGAGGATAAAATGGAAAATATAAAAAAATTTATAAAAGATGTACTTGGCTTTCATGAAGATGATAAATATACATTTATTCTTCCCAATAAAACAGCAATGATTCAAAATAAAGATATCACAGATGAAAAAATAGATTCAAAAAAATCAGTTGATGATGTAAAAAATATTTATACAAGTATTGATGTAAATCTTGAATATGTAAAAGTTAAATACAATTCTATGATTAGTAGTGATGTTATAATTAGAGAATTTAACTTAACTGCCAGAAATAGACAATATAAAGCTTTTTTACTTTTTATAGATGGCCTTGTTAACACAGATTTAATAAACAATTACGTTTTAAAACCTCTTATGTTAAAAAATACAGCAAATTCCTTTGATGGTGACCAAAATCATGTTATTTCAGAGGCTGTTACAAATAATATTACAGTTAGAAAAGTTCGCAAATTTGACATAGTAAGCTATATTTCAAATTGCCTGCTTCCACAAAATAGTATAAACAAATTTAGCGAATTTAGTGATATTTTTGCAGGTGTAAATTCTGGTAACTGTGCATTATTTATAGATACACTTGATATTGCATTTGATATAGATGTAAAAGGCTTTAAACAAAGAAACGTTGACTCTGCAAATAATGAAATTGTTATTAAAGGTCCACAAGAAGCATTTGTTGAAAATATCAGAACAAACACTTCTCTTGTTCGTAGAGCAGTTAATAGTGAAAATTTGGTTATAGAAAATATAAAAGTTGGCAAAATAAGTCAAACAAACTGTGCAGTATGTTATCTTGCTGATATTGCAAATGCAGACTTGGTCGCAGAGGTCAAATATAGGATGAACAATTTAGATATTGATTCTCTAATTTCATCTGGTCAACTTGAACAACTTATTTCAGAAAACAATAAATATAGTATTCCACAAATTTTGTCTACTGAAAGGCCTGATAAAGTAACAAAATACTTATATCAAGGCCGTGTCGCTGTAATTGTTAATGGCAATCCATACTGTCTTGTTATGCCTGCGACTTTGGTCGATTTTGTATCTTCTCCAGAAGATACAAATTTAAAATTCCAATTTTCAAACTTTTTAAAGTTTTTACGATTAATCTCTATTGGTATCACATTGTTTTTACCTGCTTTTTATATAGCTATGACCAATTTTCATCAAGAATTAATACCTACAGAACTTCTTTTTTCTATTTTAGCATCACGTGAAAATGTGCCTTTCCCTGTAATTTTTGAAATTCTTGTTATGGAGATTTCTTTTGAACTTATTCGTGAAGCAGGTCTTCGTGTTCCTTCCCCTATTGGACCAACAATAGGAATTGTAGGAGCATTGGTTTTAGGACAAGCTGCTGTAAGTGCAAGTATTGTTAGTCCTATTTTGATAATAATTGTTGCTATAACTGGAATTGCCTCATTTGCAATACCTGATTTTTCATTTGGATTTCACCTAAGACTTGTCAGATTTATATTTTTAATGCTTACATTTATTTCAGGATTTTTGGGACTTGCAATAGGTACATTTGTATATATGACAATACTTTGTAGCTTGCGCTCTTTTGGTGTTTCTTATATGGTTTCATTTGCTCCTATGGAAGATTCAGAAGCTCCTGGCTATTTTATTCCACCTATTTGGCGACGTGAAAAAAGGCCAAACTATTTAGATCCTAAAAAACAATACACTCAAAAACATATAAGTATGAAATGGAAGTACAAAAAGGAGGATTTATGACATCAACAAAAATAAGTAATATTGAAGCAATTTTCTTTATTTTAACAATTATGATAAATCATATTATTATGAACCTACCTAAAAGTATTCTTAACTTTTCAGGTTCATCATCTATATTAAACATTATTATGATACTAATCATAACATTGATTATTGTGTATTTTATTACAATTGTTATGAAAAAATTTCCTAATCAAGACATTCTAGATATTAGTGAATATCTTGGAGGAAAAACACTAAAAATTATTATTGGAATTTTATTTTTACTATATTTTCTTTTTTCTGCAAGCATTTTTTTAAGAAGCTTTTGTGAAAGCCTAAAAATAATATATTTTAGAAGAACACCTATTGTATTTGTTATAATGTTTTTTATTACTGGAATCATAATTTGCAATAGACTTGGTTTTGGTGCAATTATAAGAAGTAATATGATATTTATGCCAATTATACTTTTTAGTATTATATTTATATTTTTTGCAAATATAAGCAATTTCGATTTCATCAAAATGTTTCCTCTTTTTGGAAATGGTATTGTTACAACATTTTTTAGCGGAATAAGCAATTTATATGCTTTTGCTGGACTTTCACTACTGTATTTCGTACCACCATATCTAAAAAGAGAAGATGATTTTGAAAAAGTTGCTTTTACATCAATTATACTTTCTGGAATTTGGTTAATATTTAGCATTGCAACACTACTATTTATATTCCCAGCAATAGTTACAACAGATGAAATGCTACCTCTTTATATTGCATCAAGGTTTATAGAATTTGGTAGATTTTTTCAAAGGTTAGACTCAATATTTTTGCTTATATGGATTATATCAATTCTTTCATATTTAAGCATTTTAGTAAGCCTTATGACATCTATATTTAAAAAGCTAACTCATTTCAAATATCATTATGCAAATGTATATCTATTTTCTATCCTGACTTTTATATGCTCACTTATTGTACCAAATTATAATCAAAGCCGCTTCTTGAAAACAAATGTATATCAATGGATTGTTTTAATTTTGGTCTTTATCATAAGCCTTGCATTATTGCTGTTTGCATATCTTAAAAATAAACATAAGAAAAAAAATGTAGAAAGAGAGGTGCGTACTGTAATTGAGTAAATTTATAAAATATATCATATTAATAATTTTCGTTTTATGTATTGCTATACCTTTTTCAGGCTCATACAGTGTGCAAAGCATTGACGACCTTGCATACCTTATCGCTCTTGGAATTGATGTAGGAGAAACAAGCACATACAAATTAACATTTCAATTTACTATGCCAAATTCATCTGGAGGAGATTCCCCTTCATCAGAAACAGCTCCTATAATAATAAATTCTGTTGACGCCCCTACTCTTGATTCTGCTATAAATTTGATGAATACTTATGTAAGTAAAGAAATAAGTCTTTCTCATTGCAAAGCAGTTGTAATATCAGAAGACATAGCCAAAAAAGGCATTTCTAATATTTCATATAACCTTATGAACAAAGTACAAATTCGTCCAAACTGTAATGTAATTATAAGTAAATCTACTGCAAATGATTTTATCAAAAATGTAAATCCTAGCCTGGAAAATTTAATTGCAAAGTTTTACGAAATTTCTCCTACTTCAAGTAAATATACTGGCTATACTTCAGATGCAAAAATCGGCAGTTTCTTTAATGACCTATCCTGTATTGCTTGTGAGCCAATAGCAATGCTTGGATTTGTTGATACTAAAAATTCAAGAAGTTCAACCAATTTTACTACACAAACATCTTCATCTTCTGATTCGTCAGACAGTGGTAGTTCAGATAGCAGTAGCAAAAACTCCGAAATCATGGGTCTTGCTGTATTTAAGTCAGATAAGCTTGTAGGTGAGCTTACTCCTGATGAAACACTGTATCATTCTTTAATTGCAAATGATATTGAAAGTTGCTATGTTTCTATTCCTCAATCAGAGCCCAAAAAAGAGCCATTAACATTGTTTGTGTATGACAAAAAAAATCCCAAAGTCAAAGTAGAAATTATAAATAATTCTCCACTTATTCATTTGGAATTAAATTTAGAAGCCAAGGTATTATCTGTTGATAGTTCATCAGTTAACATGTCAGAGGAAAAATTTGAAGAAATTTCAGCAATGACAAACCACTATTTAAAAACTGAAATTACGAAATTTTTATATAAAACCTCAAAAGAGTATAAGTCAGATATAAATCATTTTGGCAAATATGCTTTTCCTCTATTTTATACAACATCTGAATTCCAAAAATATAACTGGCTCGATAATTATCAAAATTCATTTTTTGATGTAAAAATAAACACAAATGTGGAATCATCTCTACTACTCGGTGGCAGTTGATTCCACCTCTTCTTTTTCATCTATTTTTTCAAAATCTATTTGTCTACTCACTTTATCAGCTCTAATGACTCTTATTCTCATCTTGTCACCTATTTTGTATAATATTTTTGTTCTCTCTCCAAGTAATGTTTTTCTATCTTCATCATATATAAAATAATCATCTCCAAGGTCTGCAAATCTTACAAGACCTTCTACTGTATTTTCAAGCTCAACAAAAACTCCAAATGAAGTAATACTTGAAATAATTCCATCATATTCATTTCCGATTTTATCTTGCATATATTCTGCCATTTTCAAATCCACGCTATCTCTTTCAACTTTTTGTGCGATCTTTTCTCTATCAGATGACTGTTTTGCATATTTCTCTGCTTGTCCCCTATATTTTTCTATTTCATCATCTGAAAGTTGATAATTTTCTTCTATATATTTTGATATAATTCTATGAATAAATAAATCTGGATATCTTCTTATAGGTGATGTAAAGTGACAATAGTATTTACTAGCAATACCAAAGTGTCCTAAATTTTCAGCCTCATATCTTGCAACTTTTAAAGTTCGAAGTATTAAATTTGATACTATTCTTTCCTCTTTAGTACCTTTTATTTTTCTTAAAACTTCTTCAAATGCTGTTGGATGTACAGTTTCTTTTGAGCATTTTACCTTATACCCAAAGTTAAATAAAAATTTATTAAGCTCTGTCACCTTTTCCATATCTGGCTCTTCATGAACCCTATATATAAATGGTGCTTCAAGCCAGAAGAACTTTTCAGCCACTGTTTCATTCGCTGTAAGCATAAATTGTTCTATTATTTCATTTGCAAAGCAAAGTTCATATTTCGTTATATCTATAGCATAACCATCTTCATCTAAAATCACTTTTGTTTCAGGGATATCAAGGCTCAAGCTACCTGCTTTTTCTCTTCTTTCTTTCAAAATATGTGCAAGCTCTTCCATTTGTTTAAAATGCTCTTTGTATTTTTCATATTTTTTTACAATAGCTTTTGTATTTTCATCTTCAATCTCATTTATATTTTTATCATAATTATCAAGTACAGTCTGTACTCCTTTATAACTCATTCTTTCAGTTACTTTGATTATTCCTTTTTTTATATCAGATGAAATGACTTTTCCATTTTTATCAATTTCCATAATTACAGAAAGAGTAAGTCTATCTTTTCCCGCATTTAAACTACATATTCCATTTGAAAGTTCAACTGGAAGCATTGGAATAACTCTATCTAGCATATATACGCTTGTCCCTCTTATGATAGCTTCTCTGTCTAAAAAGCTATCTTCTCTTACATAATGGCTTACATCTGCAATATGAACACCAAGTATATATGTTCCATTTTCTGTTTTCTTTACTTGAACTGCATCATCTAAATCTTTTGCATCTTCTCCATCAATTGTAAAAATTTCTTCAAAGCGTAAATCTAATCTGTTTGATATTTCAGATTTAGAAACTTCCTCTTCCATATTCTCTGCCTCATGTTTTACAGCTTCAGGAAATTCGTATGGCAAATCATATTCTCTTATTAAAGACATCATATCAATTCCAGCTTGGTTAACACTTCCAAGCACTTCAACAATTTTGCCTTCAGCTTTTCTATCCTTTGTTGGCATTTTTGTAACTTGAACAACAACTTTTTGATTATTTTTTGCCTTTTTAAAATCCTTTTTTGAAATAAAAATATCTGTACCTATAACTTTTTTGTTATCTGGTATAACAAATCCAAAATTTCTGCTATTCTTAAAAATTCCTACAACTGTATTTCCTTCTATTGTTAAGTCTTCTTTTTGATATTTAATTAAATTAATTTTCTCTTCTTGTTTTTTATGTTTCTTCATTAAAACCTCCAAATGAACAAAAGGCATATATAATTTAAATTATATATGCCTTTATATGTAAACTCTATTTCATTACGAATAATATTGAAAGTACTACTGCAAGTACAACAAATACAATTCCACAAATAATTGTGTATTTTTTTAGCTTTCCTTCTTTAGTTCTTCCTTTATTTTGCTCATAAAAATTATTTGTAGAAGAACCTGTAATTGTTCCAGAAGCTCCATTTGAGTCCTTTGTTTGTATTGTTGCCAATATAATTAATGCTATTGCAACAATTGCATATATAACTAGTATAATGTTTCTAATGATTCCTATCATAATTCTCCCTCTTTCTTTATCTCTTTGTAACGAACATAATTGTATCATATATTAAATCAAAATGCAATCTTTTTAGTTAAATCTTATATATTGCTTACAATTTCATAAATTTTAAACCATTACTTCTTAACTCTTTAACTTAATATTGACATTTTTTTATTTATGATATATTTTTATGATAGATTTAATAAGAATAATAAATTCATTTATAAAACAATTTAAATATTAAATTATACATCACATCTATCAAATTGCGAAAGGATTAAATTATGCAAAGCCTAAAAGTTACAGAAAAATATGATAAAAAAAATGTAAGTAAAATATTATTTGATACATTTCCAGCACTTACAAAAAACACTTTATATAAAGCATTTAGACAAAAAGATATAAAGATAAACGGTAAACGTACTAGCAAAGATATTCCTGTTTATTTAGATGATGAAGTACAAATATATGTTGTAGATAGTCTTCTTCTAAATACCCTAACTCCACATATTGTCTATGAAGATGATAATATTTTAGTGGTAGATAAGCCATCAGAAATTGAAGTTGTTGGAGAAAATTCACTAACATCATGTCTAAAATCAATATATCCGCACACATACATAGAACCTTGTCATAGGTTAGATAGAAATACAAATGGCCTAGTTCTATTTGCAAAAAATGAAAAAGCTCTTAATGTTTTATTAGATAAATTTAAAAATCATGAAATAAAAAAACACTATATAGCTAAAGTTTATGGAATACCAAAAAAGGAAAATCAAACACTAACAGCTTATTTATTTAAAGACAGCAAAAAATCTATGGTATATATCTCAGATGAACCAAAAAAAGGATATTCTAAAATTATAACATCATATTATACAATAGAAAAACATATAAAAGAAAATTATAGTATTCTTGATGTTACTCTTCACACTGGAAAAACACACCAAATCCGTGCACATCTAGCACATATTGGTCTTCCTATTTTAGGAGATGGAAAATACGGGAACAATCAGGTAAATAAAAAATTTGGATATAAATTTCAGCAACTTACAAGCTATTCTTTAAAGTTTGTGTTTACTACTGATGCTGATATATTAAATTATTTAAATGGAAAAGAATTTAAATTGGATATGTGAAATTACTGTAAATTATCTTGCATTCAAATAGCAAAAAATATCTTTAAACTTCACTTTATTTTAGAAAAAAAGGTAATACAAAAGGAGCACAGCGTGCTCCTCTATTATCGTTTATTTAATCTTTTATTAATTTTTGGAATTCGTCTGCAGAAATAACTTCTTTTTCAAGCAAAGCCTCTGCAACTTTTGTTAATTTATCCATATTTGCTCTTATCAAACTTTGTGCTCTTGCATATGCAGTATCAAGTAAAATTTTTACCTCTGCACCTATTGCATCTCCAAATTTATCTCCAAGCATTTGTAGTTCATATGGATCAGCATCTGTATTAATAGATATTGGTCCTAAAGCCTCACTCATGCCATATTTTGTAATCATATTTTTTGCAATGTTTGTTGCAACTTCTATATCATTACTTGCACCTGTAGAAATGTCATTTAATGCAATTTTTTCAGCAGCTCTGCCTCCCATAAGTGCTACAAGTTTTTCTTCCATCTCTGTTTTAGAAATAAAGTATTTATCTTCATTTGTACGATACATTGTATATCCACCTGCAACTCCTCTTGGAATAATTGATACTTCTTTTATATCCTTTTGGCTTTCAAGCATACTACTTACTATAGCATGTCCAGCCTCGTGAAATGCTGTTAAACGTTTGTCTTTTTCAGGTACTACTCTACTTTGTTTTTCAAGTCCTACAGTTACTTTTTTAACTGCATCTTCTATATCTTTATTTGTAATAAAGTCATGTCCATTCATTGTTGCAATTATTGCAGATTCATTTAGAATATTAGCAAGTTCTGCACCTGTAAATCCCGCCGTATCTTCTGCTATACTTCTTAGCTTAACATCTTCAGCAAATTTCTTTTCTTTTGCATGAATTTTTAATATTTCTTCTCTTCCTCTTAAATCTGGAAGCGCAATTGTTATTCTTCTATCAAATCTTCCTGGTCTAAGCAGTGCTTTATCAAGCATCTCTGGTCTATTTGTAGCAGCAAGTACAATTATTGTCTCTTCCGTTTCAAATCCATCCATTTCAACAAGTAATTGATTTAATGTCTGATTATTCTCTGATTCTGCTCCTCCACCATTGTTTCTTCTTGAACCAATTGCATCTATTTCATCTATAAATATAATACATGGTGAAATTTTCTTTGCCTTTTCGAATAATTTTCTTACTCTTGAAGCTCCAAGTCCTGCAAACATTTCTATAAATTCTGATCCACTCATAGAAATAAATGGAACACCTGCTTCTCCTGCAATTGCTTTTGCAATTAATGTTTTTCCTGTTCCTGGTTGTCCGCAAAGAAGTACTCCTCTCGGAATTTTTGCTCCCATATCATAAAATCTTTTTGGATTTTTTAGGAAATCTACAATTTCCATCATTTCATATTTTTCCTCATCAAGGCCTGCAACATCATCAAATGTTATTTTAGATTTTGATGTTTCACTATCATATACTTTTCCTTTATCTCCAAGGCCTTGCATTTTAAATATTAAAACAATAAGTACAACAAGCATTGCAGTAGGTAAAATCGTAAACAATCCGCTTGAAAGTTTTACAAATATATTTGTTGGCTTTTGTACCAATTCTAAATTATTGTTTCCTTCGTCTACTTTTTGTTGTATTAATTCTACAAATGCTTGAGTGTTAGGAACTATCGTTGTTTTTTCTTTTTCTACATCTTTTATTTTGACTTTAACAGTTGTACTTCCAACGGTCATTTCAACTTTTTCAACTTTGCCATCAGATATTTGTTTAATTAAATCTGTATATGCAAGTTCATTTTCATTTGTGTCATTTTTAGACGTAAATAAATATATTACAAGTCCAGCAATTAAAACTGCTAAAACACATATTGCAATTATTAGATATTGTTTTTTCTTATCTTGTTTATTTTTTTGCTCTTCTTTTTCTGCCACTCTATCTATTCTCCTTCCAAATTATTTGCACATATTTCCTTCAGGTTGTTCTCCTAAATTATCATCTTTTTCTTCTTTCTTTTCCTTTTTATGCTTTTTTTCTTCTTCCTTTTTCTGTCTTTCTCTTTCTGCCTGCTTCTTCTCTTCCTCTTCACGTCTCTTTAATTCTTCTCTCACTTTTTCTTGTTCAGCAACAATTCTTGTAAGTTCAATTTGTTTTTTTATTGTGTCAGACCTTATTATTAAAATGGCTGTAGCAATATATATACTTGCTATTGTCGTATACATTACTTCAAAATATTTTATTTGGAATCCTGTAAAAGCTTGTACAATTACATAAATTATATTTAATATTATAGGTAATGTAAGTGAATATGCAGAAATATTGTATAAAGCACTGTATTTTATCTTCATTCTTGCTATCGCAGATACTATATATGCAAAAACAGATAAAATAATTATATCAACAAGCACACTTGGCAAGTATGCAATTAAAAATATATACACTAAAAACAATCCATATAAAACAAACAATAACGGTTTCAAAGTATTATATGACAATAAATTAACTGCCTCTTGTTTGTTTATTGTATTTATATTGTATCTTTCAGCAATAGCATTATACGAATATGCTATTGGTTTTGTAAGTACTTCATTTTTAATCATAATTTTATCATTTAATATTAATATGCTGTTTTCAGATGAATTAAGCTCTTCTATTGCCTCATTTATTTTTTCTTCATCATTTAATGTCATAATAATTATTTTTGTATTTAATTTTTCATCTTCTATAACTGTTTTTTTATCCATTTGCTTTGATACAACATTTAATTTATTATCAGCAAAATCTATAGTTTCAATATTTTCATCAATATATTCTCTTATACTCTTGCATGCACCATACACCTTATATGTCATAATTCCAGATACAATTAATGAAAATATTAAAACTAATATTGCAATATATCCAATTGTTTTAATTATTTTTTCCAATGCTAAATCTTGATATTTTTCAAAATCAAATATACTAAATTTAAGCTTTTTCAAAAATGTTAATTTTTCTTCTTTATCCAATTTTCAAGTTCACCTCTGCTATATTTTTTCTACAGTCATCCCATCTTTGGTATCTTTTACATTATACCCTTTTTCTTTTATTTCATCTCTAATTTTGTCTGACAAAGTCCAATCTTTATTTTCTCTTGCTTCTTTTCTTTTAGCAAGTAATTCTTCTATCTCTTTAGGGACATCTATATCTGCTTGTTCATCCAAATATTTTTTTGAATTTACTAAATCAAGTCCTAAAACCTTATCAAATTCAAGCAATAAATCAGCAAAATCTTTAGATTTTTTCTCATTTCTAACAACATCCCATACAATTCCCATTGCTGATGGCATATTTAAATCATCATTTATTGTTTCCAAGAATTTTGTTTTATATTCCTCTATAACAGATTTTTCAATTGTTTCTTTTGCCTCTGTATGTCTTATATATCCTTCTCTTAAACGATTTAAAGCCTTTTGTGCAGATAGTGCACCATCAAATGTAAAGTTTAGTTTGGTCCTATAATGTGCTGTGGCACAAAATAGTTTATATGCAAGGGGTTCAATTCCTTTTTCTTGTAATTGATCAAGTGTATATACATTTCCAAGACTCTTTGACATTTTTCCACCATCAACTTGTAAAAATTCAACATGCATCCAAAATCTAGCAGGTATTTTTCCTGTTGCTCCCTTACTTTGAGCTATTTCATTTTCGTGGTGTGTTGGTATATGGTCAACTCCACCTGTATGTATATCAAACTCATCTCCAAGATATTTTCTACCCATTGCAGAACATTCGATATGCCAACCTGGATATGAAAGTCCCCATGGACTTTCCCATTTCATTATATGGTTTTCAGGAGCCTTTATCCAAAGAGCAAAATCATACGGATTTCTTTTCTCTGGATCAACATCAACTCTTGCACCTGCAATTTGATCATCTAAATTTCTATTTGACAATACAGGATATTTATCAAGTTTTGAAATATCAAAATAAATTCCCTTACTTGTTTCATAAGCATATCCATTTGCAATAATTTCTTTTACAAATTCAAGCATCTCTGGAATATGATCTGTTGCTTTTGCAATAATTTCAGGCATATCTATATTTAATCTGTGCATATCTCTTAAAAATACATCTGTATAAAACTTTGCAATTTCATATGGATTTTTATTTTCTTTTCTTGCAGCTTTTTCCATCTTGTCTTCGCCTTCGTCAGCATCAGATTCAAGATGGCCAACATCTGTTATATTCATTACATGCTTCATTTTGTATCCGTTATATTCAAGCATTCTTCTTAATGAATCCATAAAAATATATGCTCTAAAATTCCCTATGTGAGCATAGCTATATACTGTAGGTCCACATGAATACACTCTAACTTCGTTCCCATTTAAAGGAACGAAGTTTTCTTTTTTTCTTGTTAAAGTATTATATAAATTAATTTCCATATAACCCCTCTTTTCTATTTGTAGGTCTATTCTGTAGTAGTATTTTCTCCTGTATCAGGTTTAGTTGTATTTGTTATATTATTTTCTGGTTTTTCTGTTTCACTAGGCGAACTCTTCAATTCGTTTATTGTTAAAGTAATTGTACTACCTTTTTTTGCCTTAGTTCCAGCTGATAAGCTTTGTTTTAATACAACTCCGTTAGCTTTCGATTTATCTTCTGAAAATACAACTTTTACAGTAAGTCCAGTTAAAGCATCCTTTGCTTCTGTTTCTGTTTTTCCTATTAGATTTGTAATTGTTATAGTTTGTGTTTCTTCTGTATGTATGTCACATGTTTCTGTAATTTTGCTTTCCTTGCTATTTCCTCCAGAAGGTTTCCATGAAGCATTTCTCTCTTTCTCAGGAACTGGTGGATAAACCTTTGTCTCAGTCTCTGGGCAATATTCTGTTGCAAGTAATTTACTTTCTTTACAAATTTTAACTACCTGATGTCCATCACATTCAGAAGGAACTGTACCTGATGCAAATATTTCTGTATATGTATCTGTACATTTATCCGTTGCAACTTTTCCAGTTACAGCACATACTTTTGCAGAAACAATTCCATTTGGCTTTGTAAAATTTGCACTCCTTAAATTCTTATGCACTTTTTTCATTACTGAAGCCCATATTGCACTTGCAGGATTACTTGTTCCAGCAATTCCATATATAGTTTCTGGCGTATCATAACCAAACCAAGTAGCTGCTGCATAATATGGAGTAAATCCACATAGCCATTTATCTCTATAACTTGTTGTTGTACCAGTTTTAGCTGCTGTTTCAATTCCAGGTATTTTACATACAGTAGCTGTCGCACCACCCTTAAATCCATATACAGGTGTTTTTAAGATGTTTGCAAGTATGTATGCATTTTGTTCTGATAGAACTCTTCTTTTTTCCTGACTTGGTTCGAGTATAGTTTTTCCAGATGCACTTTCAACTTTTGTATAAAATGTTGGTTCAATATATTCTCCTCCATTTGCAATCGTTGCATATGCTGCAGCCATTTGAAGTGGATTAGTTCCATGTTTTGTACCACCTATAGCTAAACCAACACTTGAATCTTCTTTTGTAAAATATGAAAGTCCAAATTCATTTGCATATTTTACACCCTTATCAGTTCCAAGGTTTGATAAAATTTTCATGTTAACAATATTAGAAGAACATTCTATTCCCTGTCTTACAGTTATGTATCCACGATGAGTTCCTGCATTGCTAATAGGTCCATATCCAAAATCTGTTCTAACATCATTGTAAATTGTAGATGCTGTGATAACTTTTTCTTCGAGTGCTGGTCCGACAGCAACCAAAGGTTTTATAGCAGATCCCGGTTGTCTTCCAACTCCTCCACTGCTTGCAGTTGCTCTGTTAAGTCCAAGTGTAGAACTATCCTTTCCAAGTCCTCCAACTGTTGCAACAACTTGACCAGTCTTATGATCAATTATAACCATTGCAGATTGTGAATGCTCATTATTTGCTTTTCCTTTTTTAGTTCTTGCCTTTTTTATGTATTTAGTTTTTAAATATTCCTCTTCCATAATGTCTTGAATACTACTATCTTGTGTTGTATAAATTTTATAACCATTGCTATAAACCATACTTCTAGCAACATCATATTTTAATTCTTTTTCTTTAGCAAGCTGTGTTGCAACTTGATCTATTGCAGCAGCCGTATGATAAGAAATATTTGAAGTATCTGCACTTGAACCTTTCTTAAAGTTCAATCCCTTATCAACTTCTGCTATTGCTTGTTCATACTGCTCATCCGTTATCTTAGTTAGAGCTTCCATCTCTTTTACATTAGTATTTCTAAGTTTTTTCATTTGAGCAAGCACTGTTTTCGTTCTCTTTTTAATTTTTTCACTATTATCTGTACTTCCAAATGGATTATATGTATTAGGTGCATCATTTATACCTGCAATAAATGCAGCTTCTGCTAAGCTTAAATCCTTTGCAGATTTACTAAAATAGTATTGTGAACCGCTCTCAACTCCATACATTGTTGAACCCATGAATATTACATTTAAATAAAGTTCGAGAATTTGGCTCTTAGAAAGCATTTGCTCAATTTGATAAGCACGTGACCACTCTCTTATTTTCCTCTTGATAGAATCCTCATTATCATCCATCATATTTTTAACTAACTGTTGTGTTATAGTACTTCCACCAAATGATGATTTTCCACCATGTGTAACATATGTAAAAATAGCTCCTGCTGTTCTTTTGATATCAACACCGTAGTGACTATAAAATCTTTCATCCTCGATTGCAACAAACGCATTTGGAATATAATCTCCCATTTCAGCTAATGTTATAATCTTTCTATTTTCGTCTCCTGTAAGTTCTGCAATCTGCTTACCATCTTTATCATAAACAGTTGTATTGTGAAGTGCTATTGCTAAATCATCTTTATCGATTTTCCATTTATCACTAAAGAAAATTCCTGCAAAAACTCCTACTCCAACTAAACACAATAATATGAAAAGTATAAAACATATTATTATAAATTTTTTCAATTTAGGATGTTTCTTTTTTTCTTTTTTTGAATTCACTCTTTTATTTGAAACTTTTGCTGTTTTAATTTTATACGCTTGAGTCTTATCATTGTTTCTTCTATTACTCATTTAACTTCCTCCTTAGAGCATAAAATTCACATGACTATTATATAATAGATTGTATGAAAAAGGAAGCTTTTTTATTAATTTTTAAGAAATATAGTTACTAGATAATTGTTTATGAAAACACACAAGCGATATAAATCTATATTTTTAAAATATATTTTTAATATTAAAAGCAGTCTTATCTGCAATATGTTCTAATATAAACTTACATCTTTCTATCTCTACAACCGCTTCGTCGTAAAGCTTGCTTTCCATTTGCCCATTAATAACAGCAAGTTGAGTTTCAACTTTTTCAAGTTCATCATGTTCTATATAAAACGAAAGCAACTCTTGCATCTCATCCCATCTATTTCTTATGTCTGAACTTTTCTCTTTGTATTTCAAATAATTTTCATCTTTTTTCTTATTATCATCAATAACATCTATCAAGCTATTTTTCAAATTTGCAAGTTTTTCATTTAGCTTAGCTACAGTTTTCTTTGTATTATTTTGCGTCACAATATTTCCAATAATAACCATAGTAATAACTATAATAGATATTATAATCTCTTTTTTCATAGACTCTCCTTTTTCTCTTTACTTTTCTTATTTATATTTTCCTTTTGCTGGCAAAATATTTGACCATTGCCACCAAGTGTAGCTACAAGTGCATTTTCAGGACTAAATCCAAATTTATTTATTTGTTTTTTTAACCATTTATAATCTTTTCCAAGTAATTTCAAATTATCATACATTACTTTTCCATCAACTACTAAGTCATATGAAATTCCCTCATACTCTGGCATTATGTTAAAATCAGCTGGAATTGTATTCCTTTTATCTGGCTTCTGTATGACAGTTACTTGTCCACTCGTTTCAAGTATAGCATATTCAACATCTCCAAGATTTACCACATTGTTTCCTCTTAGCCTTTCTTGAAGCTCATTTATTGTAAATCTTTCTCTTCTTAAAACCTCTTCATCAATTTTTCCTCTATATATTAATATTGCGGGCTTTCCACAAATTATTTCTCTTATTCTTATGCTTTTTATATTAATCACAGATATAATTAAGTGCATAACCAAAAGTCCAAGAATTGATACAATTCCATTTGAAATTGGAATTCCGTGGATCTGTCATCGGAATAGACGCAAGGTCTGCAATCATAATAGATATTGCAAGCTCAAATGGTTGCAATTGACCAATTTCACGTTTTCCCATTAATCTCATAACAATAAGCACAATTATATAAAGTATAATTGCTCTAATAAAAGTGATAATCATAT
>CAJMLO010000020.1 GCA_905214245.1 uncultured bacterium | reverse complement strand
AGAGAGAAAAAATGGAATATATAGTTGTTAAAATAATAAGAATAATTAGTATAATAGTTTTAAAATTTGAAATTGAAATTAAGATAAAAAACATAAAAAAAATAAAAAAAATAGGAAATGATAAAAAACTAAATGATATTGCAAATAATTTACCAAGTAATCAAAAAATATGTGAAGAAATCTTGCAAATGCTTGGTAATAATAGTGTGAAAATTAATGTGGTTGAAGATAAAAATAAGAGCCTTACATATTATTCTGTGATTTCAAATAGTATAGTTATTACAAATATAAAAGATACTTTTACAAGAATACAGACGATAGCTCATGAGTGTATACATTCAACACAGAATAAAAGAACACTACTGTTTAATTTTATATTTTCAAATATCTATCTTATTTATTTTATTGCTGTATGCGCACTTACAATATTTAATGTGCTAGAGCCATCTATGTTACAGGTGTTTATTTTGTTTATTTTTGGCATAGTGTTTTATGTAGTAAGAAGCTATTTAGAAACAGATGCAATGACAAAAGCACCATATCTTGCTAAAGAGTATATGCTTAAAAGTGATGATATTTCTAAAGAAGATATAGGAAAAATTATGGCAGGTTATAAAACTTTAAATATGATAGGAATTTCATTGGTAAATTATGTGCTATTTTGCAAAGTGGTTATACGAATTATTGTTTTTTGTATGATTGAACTTATTTTAAAATAAAAATTTTAATTACTATCAAGGTCATTTCATAAGATATTACAATTTGTAATGTTTTATGAAAATGACCTTGATTTTTCTTCGGGCGATATTGCAAAGATAGCCTAAAAATGATATAATATTTACATTTAAGGAGAGATGCAATGAACAAAAAATGGGAATGCTATAGTGTAGATGAAGATAAGGTAAATGAATTATCTAAAGATTATAATTTATGCAAAATTTTAGCTAATATTTTGGTAAATAGAAATATTGAAAATATAGACAAATTTTTAAATCCGACAAGACATGATTTTCATGATCCTTTTTTAATGCCAGATATGGAAAAAGCAATTCAAAGACTAATTAAAGCAATTGAAGATAAGCAAAAAATTATGATTTTTGGAGATTATGATGCAGATGGAATTACAAGTATAACTGTACTAAAAAAATTCTTGAATGAAAGGGGCATGGAAGTTGGAACATATATTCCAAATAGATTAAATGAAGGATATGGACTTAATAGAGAGGCTATAAAGAAAATATTTGATCAAGGATATACCTTAATGATTACTGTTGATTGCGGTATTTCAGGAATAGAAGAAATCGATTATGCCAATAGTTTAGGAATTGAAACAATTATTACTGACCATCATGAGCCAGCAGAAAGCTTACCTAATGCGTATGCAGTTATTGATGCGAAACGAAAGGATAATAAGTATCCATTTAATCAACTTGCAGGTGTTGGAGTTGTTTTTAAAGTTATACAGGCTTTATCAATAAAACTTGGACTAGACGAAAAAGAATATTTAAAATATTTGGATATTGTTTGTGTGGGAACAATATCAGATATTGTTCCACTTGTTGATGAAAACAGAGTGATTGCAAAACTTGGACTAAAACTTGTTGAAGTAACAAGAAATATAGGGTTAAGAATTTTAATTCAATCAATTGGATTTAAAGAAATTAATTCAACAGCTATTTCATTTGGAGTTGCACCTAGAATAAATGCTTGTGGTAGAATGGGACATCAACAAGAAGCACTAGACTTATTCCTATGTGATGATATAAATAAAGCAAAAGAAATTGCAACAAGATTAAATGCTTTTAATCAAGAAAGACAAGCAAAAGAAAAAGCTATATGTAAGCAAGTTGTAGAACAAATTGAAGCAGGAGAAAAGGATAAAACCTGTATTATTCTTGGACACGAGGACTGGCACCATGGAATTATTGGTATTGTTTCATCAAAAGTTACAGAAATGTATTTTAAACCTAGCATTTTGATTTGTTTTGAAGGAGATGAAGGCAAGGGCTCTGGAAGAAGTATCCCTGGATTTGACCTTCATGAAGCATTAATGAAATGTAGTGATACAATTGAAAAATTTGGTGGACATTCTATGGCTATTGGAATAACTGTTAAAAAAGATAAATTTGAAGAGTTCAAGCAAGAATTTGAGGAATATGCTAAAAGCTGTAATATAAGTGAAATAGTTCCTGTGGTTCAAATAGATGAAGAGGTTAATTTAAAAGATATCTGTATGGAGGATGTTAGAAGTCTGAAACTTCTAGAACCATTTGGGGAAGCAAACAAGATGCCAATATTCTTATTTAAAAATTTAAAAATCAATTCTATAAGGGCATTATCAGAGGGAAAACATTTGAAGTTAAATTTAAAGAGCGACAGCTATATGATTGATGCTATTGGATTTAATATGGGAGAACTTGTAAATCAATATTTACTTGATGACAAGGTTGATGTTGTAGGAAGCCTTGATATAAATAGTTTTAATGGTAATGAGAATATGCAAATTACAATAAAAGATATTAGAAAATCGTATTAAAATATATAGCAATATATAAATGGGGGTGAAGCAAATTATGTCAGAATATAAAGAAGCAGTAATTGAAGATATTATTTCGACTATGAAGAAAAATAGTTGGAGAGCAGATACAAAGATGATTATGAGAGCATATGAATATGCAAAAACAAAACACGGAGATCAATTGAGAAGATCTGGTGAACCATATATAATTCATCCTGTTCAGGTAGCATATACACTTGCAACTTTGAGTATGGATGAAAATACAATTTGTGCTGCATTGCTTCATGATGTATTGGAGGATACAGATACAAGTAAAGAAGATTTGGAACATGAATTTAATAAAGAAATTGCGGAAATGGTTGATGGAGTTACAAAACTTGGAAAACTAAGTTACACATCAGTAGAAGAGCAACAGGTAGAAAATTATAGAAAAATGTTCCTTGCAATGGGTAAAGATATTAGGGTTATACTTATAAAACTTGCAGATAGACTTCATAATATGAGAACACTTAAATATCTTACACGAGATAGACAGATTGCAAATGCAAAAGAAACAATGAACTTGTATGCACCACTTGCAAACCGTCTTGGTGTTTATTCATTAAAATGGGAACTTGAAGATTTATCTTTTAAATATTTACATCCAGAAGAATATAGAGAAATTGTTGAAGGAATAAATAAGAAAAGAGAAGAACGTCTAAAATTCATTGATATGATAATGGATCAAATTAAAGTTGAACTTAAAAAACAAAAAATTGTTGCAGAGGTCAATGGCCGTGCAAAACATTTATACAGTATATACCGTAAAATGAAAAGAGATAATTTAACACTTGACCAAGTTTATGATTTATTTGCACTTAGAATAATTGTTAACTCTGTTAAGGACTGTTATGCTGCACTTGGTGTTGTACATGATTTATATAACCCTATGCCAGGTAGATTTAAGGATTATATTGCTATGCCAAAACCCAATATGTACCAATCACTACATACAACTTTGATTGGACCTAAGGGTACACCTTTTGAGGTACAAATTCGTACATGGGATATGCATCGTATTGCAGAATATGGTATTGCTGCACATTGGGCTTACAAAGAGAAAAGCTTTAGCAGTGGTAAAAAAGCCAATGTAAAGGTTGAAGAAGACAAACTTTCATGGATTAGAGAAACCTTAGAGTGGCAAAAAGATATGCAAGATCCAGAGGAATTTATGCAAACACTTAAAAAAGAACTTTTTGAAGATGAAGTGTATGTGTTTACTCCAAAGGGTGCTATAAAGGTTTTGCCAAAAGGAAGTACACCAATAGACTTTGCTTATCAAATTCATGCTGAAATTGGACATCACATGGTTGGAGCGAAGATAAATAGCAAAATGATGCCAATTATAACACCTCTAAAAAATGGCGATATTGTTGAGATTATTACATCTGATCAGTCAAAAGGACCAAGTAGAGATTGGCTTAAATTTGTAAAGAGTTCTGGTGCAAGAAATAAGATAAATTCATGGTTTAAAAAGAATTTAAGAGAAGAGAACATATCAAAGGGTAAAGAATTAATTGAAAAAGAACTTAAAAAAATTGGTATGAAACATGATGATTTATTTAGACCAGAATTTATAGGAGCAGCACTTGAAAGATATAAATTTGCAACACTTGAAGATATGTATGCAAGTGTTGGATTTGGTTCAATTTCATCAGGAAAGATTGTAGCAAGAACACTTGAAGAATACAGAAAAGTGCATCATGAGGAGAATTTAGAAAAAACACTTGAGGAATTATCAAAAGAGAAAGTGCATAAAGAAAAGCCTTCAAATAATGGTGTTGTCGTAAAAGGAATAGACAATTGCTTAGTTAAACTTTCTAAATGCTGTAATCCAGTACCTGGAGATGAAATAGTTGGATATATTACAAAAGGAAGAGGAGTTTCAGTTCACAGAGCAGATTGTGTGAATATGAAAAGCCTTATATCTGAAGAAAATAGAATCATTGATGTTTACTGGTATACAGGAAACAAGACAACATATGATGTTGATATAGAAGTGTATGCAAATGATAGAGCAGGACTTCTTGCAGATATTATAAATGAAATGAATACTACAAAATGCAAACTAATTGCAGTTTCTTCAAGAGCAACTAAGGAGAAAATTGCGATAACTGAAATGACAATTGAAGTGGAAAACATTGAGGAACTTAATAAGGTTTTAAAATCACTAAGAAGAATAGACAGCGTATATGAAGTTAAGAGAAAAAAATAAAACAATAGGAAAGAAGAAAAATTATGATACTAAAGATTTTAAAGGTTGATAGCGGATTTGTTGAAAAGACAAATTGCTATATAGTAGAAGACGAAAATACGAAAGATGCAATGGTTATAGATCCAGGCGGAAGTGTAGATGATATTTGTGAATTGCTAGATATTTTAGGAGCTAAAGTAAAATATATTTATTTAACACATTGCCATGGAGACCATATTGCAGGTGTAAAAGAATTAAAAGAAAGAAAAGGCGGAAAGATTTTAATTCATAGAGATGATGCTGAAGGATTGCATAATTCAAATATTAATCTTAGAGAACATATTGGACTTACAAATGAAAATTTGGAAGCAGATTCTCGAATTGATGATAATGATATTCTACATATAGGAAATATAGAATGTAAAGTTATACACACACCTGGACATACTGCAGGTGGAAGTAGTTTGTATCTTGAAAAAGAAAGACTTGTGTTTACTGGAGATACTTTGTTTAAGGGAACGTGGGGAAGGACAGATTTACCAACAGGGGATATAAACAAAATTATGCAATCTATTTGTAATAAATTGCTTGTTCTTCCTGATGATACTATTGTATATCCAGGACATGGTGAAATGACAAGAATAAGATATGAAGAGCCAATATATTATAATTTGATGCCAGGAATAGAATAATTCTAGTGCATTTAAGAAAGGAGAAAAAATGAAAGTAGAAGCAAGAACATTGCCAGGTTTTATGGAATTGCTTCCAAAAGAGCAAATTCTATTTAACCAGATGAAGGAAAAAATACAAAAATCATATGAAAAATTTGGATTTTTACCATTAGACACACCAATAATTGAAATGGCAAATGTACTTTTAGCAAAGGCTGGTGGAGAAACAGAAAAACAAATATATCGTTTTCAAAAAGGAGACAATGATTTAGCATTAAGATTTGATTTAACAGTCCCACTTGCAAAATATATAACAGAATATTACAATGAACTAAGTTTTCCTTTTAGAAGATACCAAATAGGAAAAGTATATCGTGGAGAAAGACCTCAAAAAGGTAGATTTCGCGAATTTTATCAATGTGATATAGATATAATTGGAGATGGAGAACTTTCAATCATTAATGATGCAGAAATACCAAGTATTATTTATAACACAATAAGAGAACTTGGATTTGAAGATTTTACAATATGTATAAATAATAGAAAAATATTAAATGGACTTTTCCAAGAACTAAATCAAGAAGAATTATCAGTAGATATTATGCGTATAATTGATAAACTTGAAAAAATAGGAGAAGAAAATGTAAAAGCATCTTTAACAGAATTAGGAGTAAAAGAAGATGCGATAGAGAAAATAATGAAGTTTATAAGAATAGATGGAACGACTGATGAGAAATTACAGGAACTTGAAAAATTAGGATTTACAAGCGAGCTATTTAAACAAGGTCTGCAAGAATTAAAACAAGTTGTAACATATGTTAGAGCATTTGGTGTTCCAGACAGCAATTTTAAAGTGGATTTAACTATTGCAAGAGGACTTGATTATTACACAGGAACTGTATATGAGACCTTTTTAAATAAATATAGAGAAATAGGAAGCGTTTGTTCAGGAGGAAGGTATGACAACCTAGCAGAATTTTATACAGATAGGAAATTACCTGGAGTTGGAGTATCAATAGGATTGACACGTCTGTTCTATAAATTAAATGAGCTTAATGCGATAGAGGCAAATAAAAAATCTATGGCTGAACTTCTTGTGTTGCCTATGACAGAAAATATAGAAAAAGTAATTGAAATAGGAAGCACAATTAGAGAAGCGGGAATTTCAACAGAAATTTATTTGGAAGATAAGAAAATAAAGGCAAAATTTAAATATGCAGATAGACTTCAAATACCATATGTTGCGGTAATTGGTGATGATGAAATTGCAAATGGAAAAATTGCACTTAAAGATATGCAAACAGGTGTGCAAGAAAACTTAACCATACAAGAAGTAATAGAAAAACTTAAATAGATTTGTCATAAAAAACTTTGTACAAGAATATATTAGTATATAACACTTGGGACAAAGGAGTAAATAAATGATAAATCTTGCAGTTATAGAAATAAAAGATATTGTAAAATATCTAGTAAGAATAATGATTGTAGTAACAATTATATATGCTCTTACTAGATATTTTTTTTCGGGCAAGGCAAATTTTCAAAATACATCGATGAAAATAGGTAGTAAAACATTTACAATCTGCCTTGATACAACTGTGACAGCTATAAAACAAGTGAATAATAAAGATGAAAGTAAAACAAAGCAAGAGCCATTAAAAAAATTACTTCAGACTGAACTAGGAATGATTAATTCCTTAAAAAATAAGAATGAAGTAGAGAATGAAGAGAAAGAGACTAAAGCAGACGAGAAAAAAGAACTAGCTCAAACGGGACTTGAAACTAAGGTAGTAGAAAGCAATGTACCACAGAATTTTACAACAACATATAATACTGTGAAAATTAAAAATAATACAGATATAAAACTTACAAAAGAAATGATGAAACCAGATGTAAAGATTAATACAAAAACAATATTAATTTATCATACACATTCTTGTGAAAGCTATACACCAACAGAGAAATATTCATATAAGAAAACAGGAAATTTTAGAACAACCGATAAGAACAGGTCAGTTATACGAGTGGGAACTGAACTTGAAGCATATATGAAACAATATGGCTATAAAGTGATACACGACACGTCACTTTATGATTATCCTGCATATAACGGATCATATTCAAGATCATATACAGGAGTATCGAAATTGCTTGATAAAAATAAAGGCACTGAGGTATTATTTGATTTACATAGAGATGCAATAGCAGATAGCTCATATGCTCCGACAGTGAAAATAGGGGACGAATATGCTGCACAAATTATGTTTGTAATAGGAAGCAATGGAAGCGGAGCACAGCATGATAATTGGACGAAAAATTTGAAATTTGCAATAAAAATACAGGAGAAGGCAAATGAACTATATCCAGGGCTATTTAAACCGATTGTGTTAAGAAATAGCAGATACAATCAACATTTGGCAAATGGCGCAAGCATAATTGAGGTAGGTGCAACAGGCAATACCTTAGAACAATGCTTAATTAGTATGAAATTCTTTTCCAAAGTCCTTAGCGAAATTTAAGTACATTGCAAAAGTACATTACAAAAAGTACCAGTTTTTTTTCAAAACTTATTGCATAAAATGTAGTATTATTATAAGATATACATATACTTTTGATGATCTACTAAAAAGTATAAAATTTTATACAAAGGAGGAAGAAAGTATGGGAAATATAAAAGTTGATTTTAAAAACGCACGTATTTTTGAAAAAAATGTAATGGAATATGCAGATTTGGTTGCGGATATCCACAAAGAATTACATGAAAAGGCAAAAGGTAGAAAGGAGCCTCTTGGATGGTTGAACCTGCCAACTAATTATGATAAAAAAGAATTTGAAAAAATAAAAAAATCTGCACAAAAAATAAGAGAAAATAGTGATATTTTGCTTGTTATAGGAATTGGAGGTTCCTATTTAGGAGCAAGAGCTGTAATAGAGTCTCTTACAAATACATTTTATAATATGCAGGATAAGGAAACAAGAAAATCGCCTCAGATTCTATATGTTGGAAACAATTTGAGTCCTAATTATATAAATGATATTATTGATATTATAGGAAATAAAGATTTCTCTATAAATGTTATATCAAAGTCTGGAACTACAACAGAGCCAGCAATTAGCTTTAGAATTTTTAGAGAAATAATGGAGAATAAATATGGAATAAAAGAAGCTAAAAAAAGAATATTTGTAACAACAGATGCAAGAAATGGTGCATTAAAGAAACTTGCATCTAAAGAAAGATATACAACATTTGTTATTCCAAATAATATTGGTGGAAGATATTCTGTACTTACTCCAGTTGGCTTGCTTCCAATTGCAACAGCGGGAATTGATATAGATAAACTGATGGAAGGAGCTCAAATTGCACAGGACAAATATGCAGATGAAAATTTAAAATATAATGAGTGCTATAAATATGCAGTGGTTAGAAATATTTTGTACAAGAAAAATAAAAACACAGAAATACTTGTTACATATGAACCTAAAATGCATTATATGATAGAATGGTGGAAGCAATTGTTTGCAGAGAGTGAAGGAAAGGATGAAAAAGGTATATTTCCTACAGGAGCAGAGTTTACCACAGATTTGCATTCGATTGGTCAATACATACAACAAGGAAGACGTAATATTTTTGAAACAGTAATAAATGTAAAACATCCTGATAATGATTTAAAAATAATGTTTGATGAAGATGATTTAGATGGACTGAATTATTTGACAGGAAAATCACTTGATTTTGTTAACAAAAAGGCAATGGAAGGAACTATTCAGGCTCATGTTGAAGATGATGTACCAAACATTTTAATTACAATGGATAAATTAGATGCTGAAACTCTAGGACATTTAATATATTTCTTTGAGCTTGCTTGTGCAATGTCTGGCAAAATTCTAGGAGTAAATCCATTTGACCAACCAGGAGTGGAAAAGTATAAAACAAATATGTTTAGACTACTTGGAAAAGAAGAATAAAATTGTCGTTTGACAAAAGGTATTCAAAAGGTGTATAATAGATTCTATGAGATAAATGTAAAAACATAAACGAGAAAAAGTAAAATAAGGGTTATTAAAAAGAGAAAAATAGTCGTGGCTGAGAGCTATTTTGAATAAACGTATTTGAAAAACTACCTCGTTGTTTCTGAAAAAATCAGACGTAAAACTTGCGTTAAAAGTTATAAATTAAGTAAAAATAAGGGTGGAACCGAGCTAAATATATGCGCCCCTCTAAGTAATAAAGTATTATTGACTTAGAGGGGTGTTTTTGTTGTTTAAGCAAGACACTTAAAAATGTGAAAATTAGTTGTAGTAATAGAAGGAGTTGAAATTTAATGCCAAGTTATGCAATTCATTTAGCAGTAGCTGAAGAATATTTGAAAAAGTCAAATTGTTCTAAAGAAAACCATGAAAAATTTATTAAAGGAGTAATTTATCCTGATATGGTTAAGGATAAATCACTAAGCCATTATGGTAGTAATAGTTCAGTAAGTGATTTATCAAAATTTTTATCACGAAATAGAGTTAATGATAGTTTTAAAAGAGGATGTTTCTTACATTTGATGACAGATTATCTATTTTATAACAAATATATTGATACTTGGTCAAAATCAATTTATAATGATTATGATATATTAAATAATGAATTGATTGAAAAATATAAATTAGAAATTCCAGAAAATGCAAAAGTAAGTATGCTTCCAACTGAAAATAAAAAGCTTACAATTTTATCTGAAAACTTAGTAGATAAATTTATATCTGATGTATCAGATTTTGATATAGATAAAGTTGCTAAAGAAATTGAAGAAAATCCGGAAAAATGGACAACTTTTAGACCACTTAAGATAGTATAAAATTATAAATAATAGGAGGACGTTATGAAAATTATTTTAAAAGATGGCTCAAGTATTGAAGCCGAAAAAGGAATTAGCATTTTAGAACTTGCTAAAAAAATTAGTGAAGGACTTGCAAGAGTTGCAACAGCAGGAAGAGTTAATGGAGAGGTAAAAGATTTAAGATATAAAATTGAAGAAGATGGAGCTAATGTTGAAATATTAACATTTGAAAATGACTTAGATGGTAAAAAAGCATATTGGCACACAACATCACATATAATGGCACAAGCAATTAAAAGAATATTTGGAAATGATGTTAAACTTGCAATTGGTCCATCAATAGATGAGGGATTTTATTATGACTTTGATATTGAAAAAGCATTTTCTGATGAGGACAAAGCAAAAATAGAAGAAGAAATGAAGAAAATTATAAAAGAGGATTTACCAATTGAAAGATTTTCTTTGCCCAAAGCAGAAGCCCTAGAGCTTATGAAAGATGAGCCTTACAAGGTAGAATTAATAAATGAACTTCCAGAAGGAGAAGAAATTTCATTCTATAAACAGGGTGAATTTACAGATTTATGTGCTGGACCTCATTTAATGAGCACAGGGAAAGTTAAATGTATAAAACTTTTATCTTCATCAGGTGCATATTGGAGAGGAAATGAAAAAAATAAAATGCTTCAAAGAATTTATGCTATTTCTTTCCCAAAAGCTAGCCAACTTGAAGAACATCTTGCTTTACTTCAAGAGGCTAAAGAAAGAGATCACAGAAAAATAGGAAAACAACTTGACCTATTTATGACTCATGAACTTGTTGGTTCAGGACTTCCAATGTATTTACCTCATGGAGCAACAATTAGAAGATTACTTGAACAATATATTTTGAAAAAAGAAGTTAAACTTGGATATCAACATGTATATACTCCATCACTTGCAAATGTTGCACTATACAAAACAAGTGGACACTGGGATCATTACAAAGAGGATATGTTCCCTGTTATGAAAATGGATACTGAAGAAATGGTTTTAAGACCTATGAACTGTCCACATCATATGTTAATTTATAAAAATGCAATGCACTCATATAGAGATTTACCTATTAAAATTGGGGAACTTGCGCATGACTTTAGATATGAAGCAAGTGGTAGTGTATGTGGACTTGAAAGAGTTAGAGAAATGTGTCAAAATGATGCTCATATTTTTGTAACACCTGAGCAAATTAAATCTGTATTTGGAGAGGTTGTTAATTTAATTCTTTCTGTATACAAAGATTTTGGATTTAAAGATTATAAATTTAGATTGTCTTTAAGAGACAAAGAAAATAAAGAAAAATATTTTGATGATGATGAAATGTGGGAGACAGCAGAGGGACAATTAAGAGAAATTTTAACAGAATTAAACCTTGATTTCTACGAAGCAAAAGGGGAAGCAGCATTTTATGGACCAAAACTTGATGTTCAAATTAAAACAGCAATTGGACATGATGTAACAATTTCTACTTGCCAACTTGACTTTTTATTACCACAAAGATTCGAACTTGAATATATTGGAGAAGATGGAAAGGCACACAGACCAATAGTTATCCATAGAGCAATTCTTGGAACTTTTGATAGATTTATTTCTTTCTTAATTGAAGAAACAAAAGGTGCATTCCCAACATGGCTTGCACCAGTGCAAGTAAAAATACTTCCTATTACAGATAGACAACATGAATATGCAAAAGAACTTGCTCAAAAAATGATGGATGAAGATATTCGTGTTGAAGTTGATGATAGAAATGAAAAAATTGGATACAAAATTCGTGAAGCTCAAATGCAAAAAGTACCATATATGCTTGTTATTGGAGATAAAGAAATTGAAAACGGTTCTGTTGGAGTACGTTCAAGAAAAGACGGAGATGTAGGACAAATGAATCAAGATGAATTTATCGAAAAAGTTAAACATGAAGTTGAAACTTTTGCAAGAGATTAGAAAACGAAATTACTCTGTTGTATGTGAAAATTACTTTTGTAAATTTTACATAACAAAGTATTATTAAAGCAAAGATTACGGTTACATACTATCTAAAAGTATGCAACCGTACATTTAAAATATATGCCATATGGAAGGAATGAGATTAAATGGCAAAGAAAACTAAAGTGTATGCTTTTGTAGGACCATCAGGTACAGGTAAAAGCTACCGTGCACAAATGGTTGCTGGTGAAAATGACATACATTATATTATTGATGATGGTTTGCTTATACGTGATAATGATGTTATTGCAGGAATTAGCGCAAAAAAAGCACCAACAAAAATAGAAACAGTAAAAAGAGCAATTTTTATTGATGAAAAAGAAAGAAAAGAAATGAGAGAGGCCCTAAAAAAGTTTAAGCCTGAATCAATTTTAATCTTAGGAACATCTGATGATATGGTAGAAAAAATTGCTACAAATTTAGGATTAGAAGTTCCAGAAAAAACAATATACATAAATCAAGTTGCGACAGAAACAGAAATGGAAACAGCTAAAAGAATTCGTACAACAGAAGGAAAACATGTTATTCCTGTTCCAACATTTGAGATAAAAAGAGATTTTTCTGGATATATTTTAGATCCACTTCAAATTTTTAAGTTTAACTCTAAAACAAATGAGCCTTATATAGCCGAAAAATCAATAATTAGGCCAACTTTTAGCTATATGGGCAATTTTACAATTTCAGATACTGTTTTTAGGCAAATCGCTGAATATGTTGCAAGAAAAACAGAAGGAATAAACAGACTTTCAAGAATAAGAGTAGAGAGTACAATAAGTGGAATGATTATTTATATGGAAGTATATGTGGTTTATGGATACAATATTGTAAATGTTTTAAGAGAATTTAAGCAAAGAACAAAAAAAGAAATTGAAAGATTAACAACAATGAATGTGCAAGAAGTGTCGGTTATGGCAAAAGGTGTGTATATGCCAGAAAGTGAGGAAAAATAGATGTCATTTGTAGTTGCGATAGATGGACCTGCAGGAACTGGAAAAGGAACTGTTACAGCAAAACTTGCTAAAAAATTAAATTTAGTAAATATCGATACAGGTGCTACATACAGATGTGTAACACTTGCTATGCAAAATAAAAATGTAAAACTTGAAGATTTAGATGCAATAAAAGAATTATTAGAAAATATAAAAATAGAGTTAAAACAAGAAAAAGGAAAACAGAAAGTTTTTCTTGATGGAGAAGATGTAACTGAAAAAATAAGAAGCAAAGAAGTTACAAAAATGGTATCACAAGTATCAAGTATAAAAGAGGTAAGGCTTGCGATGTCTGGCCTTCAAAGAAAAATGGCAGAAGGCAAGGAAGTTATAATGGAAGGAAGAGACATTGGAACATATGTATTTCCTCTTGCTGATGTTAAAATTTATTTAGATGCTGATGTAGAAGAAAGAGCTAAAAGAAGATATAAACAAAATCAAGAAAAAGGAATAGATATGAGTTATGACGAGATTTTGGAAAATATCAAAAAAAGAGATGAAAATGACAAAAACAAAGAAATTGGTGCTCTTAAAGTTGCAACAGATGCAGTTGTAATTGATACTACAAATATGACAATTAAAGAGGTTGTTTCAAAAATAGAAAAAATTATAAAAGCAAAGAAGAAAAGTCAAAGAATGCTTGAAAAAATATATTCTATTAGACCTGAAACACCATGGAAAAAGTTTGTAAGAACATGTACGAAAGGCTTTTTAGCAGGACTTTATCATATTGCATTTAGAGTAAGAGTTACTGGAAAAATTCCTGATGAGGGTGCATATATTGTTTGTGCAAATCACATAAACTATCTTGATGCTGCTGCAATTGTATTACTTAATAAAAGAATGGTTAATTTTGTTGGAAAAGAAGATTTATTTAGATTTAGAATATTAAATTGGCTTGCACATGTTTTTGATATTATTCCTATAAAAAGAAATATGCAAGATATGGAGGCAATGAAAAGATGTCTTAAAGTAGTAAAATCTGGAGGAGTACTTGGAATTTTTCCAGAGGGAACACGAAAAGGAATGGCTAAAAATATGAAAGCAAAAAATGGTGCTGCATATATGGCAATAAAAACTGGTGTACCTGTTATTCCGGTTGGAATTCATGGTAGCTTTAAGCCATTTTCTAAAGTGTATGTAAATTATGGAGAGCCTATTGATTTAAGTAGTTACAAAGGTAAAGATAAGGAGCTACAAGATGAAGCTACGAAATTGATTATGAATCAAATAGTTATGTTGACAAAGAAGGAAAGTTAGAGTATAATATGGAATTAGATTTTTATGAGAAAAAAGAGAAGGGGTAATATAAATGAATAACAAAAATATTAGAAACGTAGCAATTATAGCACACGTTGATCACGGAAAAACAACACTTGTAGATGCTTTATTAAAACAAAGCCATGTTTTTAGAGATAATGAGCAAGTTGATGAAAGAGTAATGGATTCAAATGATCTTGAAAAAGAAAGAGGTATCACAATTCTTTCTAAAAATACATCTGTTATGTACAATGATGTAAAAATAAATATTGTTGATACACCAGGACATGCTGACTTCGGTGGAGAAGTAGAGCGTGTTTTAAAAATGGTTGATGGTGTTTTACTTTTAGTTGATGCTTTTGAAGGACCAATGCCACAAACAAGAGAGGTTTTGAAAAAATCTTTATCACTTAATTTAAAACCAATTGTAATTATAAATAAAATTGATAGACCTGGTGCAAATCCGCTTAAAGTTGTTGACCAAGTTCTAGAGCTATTTATTGAATTAAATGCAAATGACGAACAACTTGATTTCCCTGTAATTTATGCATCTGCTAAAAATGGAATTGCTAAAATGCATTTGGAAGATGAATCTGATAATGTAAATTGCATTTTTGATACAATTATAAAAAATATTGAACCACCTGCATGTGACATGGATGGAGATACACAAATGCTTGTATCTAATATTGATTATGATGAATATCTTGGTAGACTTGCTGTTGGTAGAGTTGAAAGAGGAACAATTAAAGCAGGAAGCACAGTAGCAGTTTGCAAAAAAGATAAAACAGAGCAAGGAAAAATTGCAAAATTGTTCACATATATGGGATTAAAAAGAGTTGAAGTTGAAGAAGTTAAAGCTGGAGATATAGTTTGCCTATCAGGTATTTCTGATATTAACATTGGAGATACAATTTGTGATGTAAACAATCCTGAGAAAATACCATTTGTTGATATTGATGAACCAACAGTTTCTATGACATTTAGTGTAAACAATGGACCTTTTGCAGGTAAAGAGGGACAATTTGTTACATCAAGGCATATTCGTGACAGATTATTTAAAGAGCTTGAAAGAAATGTAAGTTTAAGAGTTAAAGAAACAGATTCTGCAGATAGTTTTGAAGTTTGCGGACGTGGAGAACTTCACTTATCAGTTCTTATTGAGACAATGAGAAGAGAAGGATTTGAGCTTTTAGTTTCTCGTCCAAAAGTTATCTTTAAGGAGATTGATGGAGTAAAATGTGAGCCAATCGAAAGATTAGTTGTAAATGTTCCAGATGATTCTATAGGAAATGTTATCGAGAAATTAGGTAAAAGAAAAGCTGAGATGATTAACATGGAACCAGCTGAAGCAGGTCATACTAAAGTTGAGTTTAAGATTCCAGCAAGAGGATTAATTGGATATAGAACAGAGTTCTTAACAGATACAAAAGGTGTAGGAACAATGAATAGCATTTTTGATTGCTATGAGCCATATAAAGGTGAAGTTCAATCAAGAACAAGAGGTGTTTTAGTTGCATTTGAACAAGGAACATCTGTAACATATGGTTTATACAATGCTCAAGAAAGAGGAGAATTATTCATTGGTGCTGGTGTAGAAGTTTACGAAGGTATGATTGTTGGTATGAATTCAAGAAATGAAGATATTTCTATAAATGTATGTAAAGAAAAACATTTAACAAATACAAGAGCCTCTGGTTCTGATGATGCACTTCGTTTAGTTCCACCAATTCAATTATCACTTGAAAAAGCAATTGAATTTATCCAAGATGACGAACTTGTAGAAGTTACACCAAAAAATATTCGTTTAAGAAAGAAAATATTAGATACTAAGACACGTGAAAGAGAAGCAAGACGTACACAAGCATAATTAAATTTTTAAGGCCACGATTGTATTCGTGGCTTTATCCTTGAAATAAAAAAGAAAGGTAATCATGCCACTTAAGTGGAATCGATTAAGTAATAAGTATGAACGAAATAGAATTAGAGAAAATAAAACAAAAAGCATTGGAAGAGAAAATTCCAATTATTATGGATGACACATTAGAAGTAATTGACGAGATTTTAAGTAAAGATAAGCCGGAGAAGATACTTGAAATAGGTACAGCTGTTGGATATTCTGCAATATGTTTTTCTAAATACTTAAAAGAAAATGGAAGAATTGATACAATAGAAAGAGAAGAGGATAGAGTTATTCAGGCAAAGGAAAATATACAAAGAGCAGAGGTAGAAAAAAGAATTAACATTTTATTTGGAGATGCTGTTGAAATACTTCCAACATTAAATGATAAATATGATGTTATATTTATTGATGCTGCAAAAGGGAAATATCCATTTTTCTTAAAAGAAGCATTAAGAATGCTTAATAGCAATGGCATAATACTTGCAGATAATGTTTTGTATAAAGGATATGTAATGAGTGATTACAATAAACATAAACAACGTACAGCTGTAAGAAATTTAAGAGAGTTTTTAAAAGAACTTGATGAAAATGAAGAGCTTGAGGTTAAAGTTTTAGAAGTAGGAGATGGGCTTGCAATAGCTAGAAAAAAATAAAGAAAAAAGTATGCAGTTTGCTTCAAGAATTTGTACTGTCAAAGGTAATTTAATTTTGATTAAATAAGTAAAAAAGGAACCTAGAATTTTTCTAAGTTCCTTTTATGAGGATAATTCAGCGTTTAGCATGATAACTATTAATTAATGCTAAAACTTTTACATCTGTTACATTATTTGGAACGGGGTATTCGCAGTATATAGCTTCGGCAAGAAGCTCTTCAATATCATCATACCTTTTTTCAATTACTGCTTTTTCGAATAAATCGTTCCAGTGACTCCGATCTCTTTCTTCTTCCCATTCTGCCATCCGTTCACCATAAGTCTGCTTACGTACCATAAAAGATACCTCCTCATAATGTAATTAGTTAACGTAAATACAAATATATTATAACATAATTTTACATAAATGTCTACAAATACTTAATGTAAAGGTATATGAGTAAAAAATGATGCACATACATCACATAATAAAACAAGCATAAATATATTTAAAATATAAAATTGTATTTTATATGGTATTTTTGAAATTAATATATTTATTT